>CAYLVN010000079.1:0-10763 GCA_964387115.1 uncultured Fibrobacter sp. | reverse complement strand
CACAGGGGGATAGCGTAAGACCGGCGTCTTCGACGGGCTGGAGCGCAAGGGGGGATGCCCCCTCCCAAAAACTCCTGATTCTAAAGAATTCTTTATATTGGGGACGCCCCCCTGCCAAAAAACTCTAAAACTCTTTTAAGCTATAACTAAACTGTCCATGGAAATCCGGATAAACATCAAAAAAACGGTTACACAATGGTATAATTATCATCAGTACCAGCCTGTCCACCCGAATCAGCCATAATCACCGTACACAGACAGTGTACGGATTTTTCGACAGGAGCTTAAAATACGGTCAGTTTTCAGCTGTTTTTCCAATATATTATGAATATGAAATCAATTTTTGAATACATAGATTACCGGAAATTCCTGGCCGATTATTACCAGACGAAAAAAGAAAGTTCGTCCTATTTTTCATATCGCTACTTCGCCCGTAAAATAAACGTCAATTCGCCTTCATTTCTCAAGCATGTCATCGACGGTAAAAGAAACCTTACGCGTCAGATGGCGGAACGGTTCTGCCAGGTTCTTGATCTCTCACCCAAAGAGGAACTTTATTTCCGAAACCTTGTACTTTTTAATCAGGCAAAAACGTCAATCGAAAAGCAGGAGCACTACGCGGTTTTACGGTCAATGACAGGCCTTGTCAAAGAATCTGTTTTGAATACTGATCAGTTTGACTATTTTGCAATGTGGTATACTCCTGTAATTAGAGAGCTGATCTGTCTTTACGATTTTAAAGATGATTACAACCTGATTGCAGAAACTATCCAGCCCCGAATCGATCCCGCAGAAGCCCAGGCTGCCGTTAAGCTGCTGCTGAAGCTAAAGTTAGTGATCAAAGATGAAAATGGTATCTACAAGCAGACATCCTCGGCAGTTATTGCCGATAATTCGGTGAAATCAGTTGCAGTTCGCGCATTTACACGCTCGATGATCGATCGTTCAAAAGAAGCCTTAGATACATTTAATAAAAAAGTTAGACACATTTCCGGAATAACCATGGGCATATCACCGGAAGCCTATGATGTTCTGGCTGCGGAAATAGAGGCTTTCAAAGACAGAGTCAAAGTAATTGTCAATCAGGACTCCACAAGCAGCCGGATTTACCAGATGAACATTGCTCTTTTTCCACTGAGTGAACAGCTCAAAGTTCAAAGTGATGAGAAAGGGAACAGAGCATGAGAAGGCTGCTTTTATTGATCCTGTTTCTTGCGGTTTCTACCTTCAGATGCTCTCTGGGCCCTGTAGCAGGAGGAACTACTGATACAGGAAGCGCGAAAGTTGCCGCCGTTATCTACACAAGCGATGGCAGACCCGCCAGCGGCGCCTCAGTTGTTCTGGTTCCCTCCGATTACCTTCCGGAAACTGACGGTACAGACAGATTGCCTGTGGAGATATTCACTGATGATTCCGGCATGTTTCATTTCGACTCGATTGAAAGTGGAAAACATTGTATCGAGATAAATGACGGGGATTCAAGCTCTATCCTGCTTAACATCACCGTTTACCCGGACGAAGAACCAATTGTCATAAATGACACATTAAAACCTTATGCGTCAATCGAAGGCAACGCCGGGATTACCTCTGATACATCGTCAAAAAGATTTCTTCTCATTTACGGACTTGACCGGATTGTACCGGTGTCAACGGATGGTTCTTTTTACGCGGATAATCTTCCAGGCGGAACATTCATTTTCCGAATCATCTCTCAGGACAGTGCCTGGACCCCCATTGAAATAGAGGCCGTTACAAATCCTTCACAAACCACACTCATTCCTCAGGCCGGATGGGTTCATAATGCTGCAATCTATCTCAATACAACAGAATCAGGCGCAAATGTCACTGAAAACATCTTCGGTTTTCCGGTGCTGATCAGACTCTCTGAGGATAACTTCAGTTTCAGTGAAGCCGATGAAGGCGGAAAAGATATCAGATTTTTCAAAACCGACGGAACTCCCGTTGATTATGAGATAGAACAGTGGGACTTATCCCTTAAGAGAGCTTCTATATGGGTTAATATTGACACTGTTTACGGCAACCTTGACAAACAGTACGTTTCAATGCACTGGGGAAATCCAAATGCAGCTTCTCTCTCAAACAGCAAAGCTGTTTTTGACACATCAGAAGGCTTTTTTGGATGCTATCATCTGGGGGGAAACACAAACGACGCAACCGCCAATGGATTCGAGGGAACAAACAATGGTACTACCGACTTTCAAGACGGGATCGCAGGCAGCGGGAGATTGTTTGATGGCCGTTCCTACATAGATCTTGGAGATCTTCCAGACCGCTTATCAGGAACCATCTCTTTCTGGTTTCGTCCAGGAGTTCTGTTTGATTCAAATTCCATAACTCAGGGGATATGGGGCAAGAAAACAACCGACAGTTTAAACTTCAGTCTGAGCCTTCGGGGAATCGACTACTATATCGATTCTACGGTTGTTTCATTAGAAAAAGGCTGTATGATCTCCAAGATGGAAGCCCCCCGGGAGGGTTATTACCTTAAGAGCGAGAGTGTTTCATTCGATGCCCAAACCTGGTACTACGCGTCCTGGAGTTGGGGAGATGGCTCTAACAGTTTATATATAAACGGCTCACTGGAAGCATCGGTGCCAAGCAGTGTTGCGGTCTCAGGAAGCGGCAGTGATGAGATTGGTCGCTGTATCTACGACTCCTCAAATCTTTTTACGGGGCCGCGTTTTTTCTACGGGGCACTTGACGAATTTAGAATAGAGAGCACTCCGCGTGATTCATCATGGGTCAGGCTGTGCTACATGAACCAGCGTACAGACGATAAACTGGCAAGAGTAGGGAAATAAACACGGTATCAGATCCGGATAAAAAATCTGCCAGTTTTGATTCTTCCGTCAATGTTCTCTGAAGAGAACAACAGTTGAAGGGAACACCCTTAAAAACCGGAAATTATCTCAATCCGGCATTATCTTATTCTCAACAAAGTTTGCTTTTTGGCAGATATCCGCAACAAACCATTGACCAGTTGGAATAATATGCCAAACATATTTGAGTTTCAGAATTTCCGGGAATATCTGGAAGCCTACTATTGCCAGAAGAAAGCATCCAGCAAGTCATTTTCCTACCGATCCCTCTCCAGGGCAGCCGACAGCGCTCCATCCTTTGTCTATCATGTCATAGAGGGAAAGAGAAACTTAACCAAAAACAGCATCATGAAACTCTCAAAAGCCCTGGGGCACACCCGCCTTGAGAGTGATTATTTCGAAAATCTCGTCTTTTTCAACCAGGCAAAGACAATTTCCGAAAAAACACATTACTATAACCGGATCGCCGAGATAAGAAAACCGGCCAGTATCAAGATTGTTGACAAAGAAAACTACGAATACTACAAATACTGGTATCACAGCGTAATCAGAGAGGTCGTTACCTTTTTTGATTTCGAAGGTGATCATGGGAAACTCGGCGCGTTCCTTATTCCGTCAATAACGGCGAAACAGGCCCGTGAATCGCTAAGTTTACTTTTAAAACTGGGTTTTATCCGCAAAGATAAATCGGGCAGATTTGTTCAGACTCAGAAAAATCTTCAAACCAGGCCGTCACTGCCTAATTCCTTCCTGCTTGAAAAGTTCCAGATGGAAATGCTGGAGATAGCGCTGCAGGCATACAAAAAATTCACAGTTTATGACCGGATGTCATCATCGACAACTTTTTCTATTTCAAAAGAAACATTTGAGCTTTTTAAATTGAAAGCCCGCGATTTCCGGGCCGAACTTGCAGAACTGGCAAGATTCGACAACTCAGAAGACCGGGTATACCAGCTGACAATCAATCTGTTTCCAGTGAGCAACAGCACCAGATGACAAAAAATTGCATTATGACAGCACTTGCCTGTCTGGGACTTCTGTTCTCAAGCTGCGGCTATACTGAGCTTCCTCTTGCCGGCGGCTCATCAGATACAGAGATAAGTGCCAGAGTTGAAGGCTGTGCGATTGACCTTGAGGGAAAACCCGCCTCCGGTGTACTGGCCCGGATGCGCACTTCTGAATTTCTGCCCGAAGACCCCAATCATATTTCCCGGAACAGCTACACCGATTCCAACGGCATATTCATTTTTGATTCAGTAAGAAGGGGATCCTACTCCATTGAGCTCAGCGGCCCCGATTCCATCGGCTCACTGATGAATTGTAAAGTTACATCTAATGATGATCAGATTGTCCTCGACACCCATACCCTCAAACCAAACGCAGCTATCAGCGGTCATGCTATTCTCGGGTCGAGCCGCTCCTCTCCGAGTCTGCAGATATATGGTCTTGAAAGATCGATAAAACCGGACTCTACAGGTTTTTTTATTATCAGCGTTCCTGAGGGAAGGCACTGCCTTAGAATAAGCGGCCCGGAAGAGTACGATGAGATGGAGGTCTCTTTTGAGGCTTTTTCATCACAGTACAAATATATCGGGTGGTTCTGGCTTAATCCAAAACTGCAGTCCCCCTGCGGTGATTACGCATGTGATTCGCTTACTGTCCGTTCGATTCTTGACAGCCTGGGAAGACCCGATATTCCTGTGGATTCAATCTCAGTAATGCGCAACGGACGAATCGTTGAGCTCAGGCTGCGGGGTCTGGGGAAAAAGGCCGCATCTCAATCTATCGGCAGGCTCAACTTTCTCGAGGTCCTTGATCTGGGGCAGGACAGTATCGATACCCCGCTTTACTTTCTTAATCAGCTGTGGATGCTTCAGGTGCTTAGCCTTGACGGAAATCTTATCAGGTACATACCTGACAATATCGGATACCTTACTTTCCTGAGGCATCTTGACCTCTCAGGAAATGAGCTTTCGTTTCTGCCGGTAAGTATCACAAACCTCAAACCGTTCCAGTTACTGAATTTATCTGGCAACCGGCTCTGCACTCTCCCGGAATATCAAAAATCATGGATATCCTTATATGATCCTGACTGGGCTCTCAACCAGAAGTGCCCGGTCGATTCTGCTCAATAATCTTAACCCTTAAATCTTTAAATACACACTGAAAAAAGGACCGGAAAATGAGCTGCAAGGAAACCCCAATCACCAGGCAATCACACATCCATCGAGCCGCAAAACGGAAGATACCGGTTCTGCTGGCACTCTCAGGTGTACTGTCCCTCAGTATGGCAGCAGACCTCTTACCCGGATACGTACTGTATTCACCATGCATGAATGTAACCAAAACTTACCTTTTAAGCACAGATGGTGATACTGCCAAAGTATGGTCCCACGCCAGAGGAAGCGCATATTCATCTTATATTCTTGACAATGGCAACCTCCTGCGTCCCTGCGATTCTCCTTCTCCGGGAATAAGCGGCGGAGCGGCCCAGAATGGAATGATTCAGGAGATAGACCCCGATGGTAAAGTGGTCTGGGAGTTCACTTACAAGACCGATAAATACGTTTTGCATCATGGAATCTGGCCGATGCCAAACGGAAACATTCTGGCTTCCGCATTTGAAAAGAAAACAAAACAAGAGGTACAGAGTGCCGGATTGACACATGTACCACCGGCATTCATGAGCAGGGACGGCAGCGTTCTTCTGGAGCAGATAATTGAAATTGATCCGCGCAAACCCGCAGGCCAGGAGGTTGTATGGATCTGGAAAGTCTGGGATCATCTTGTAAACTCTGATCAGGCTGCCGCCAACCCCCAGCTTTTCAGCAATGACATGGGGTCATCTGGCTACATGTTTTCTGACTGGATGCACCTTAACGGGATGGCATATAATCAGAACCTTGACCAGATCGTGTTCTCTTCCCGGGTATTCAGCGAAATTTACATCATAGACCACAGCACAACATCTGAAGAGGCTGCCGGACATACTGGCGGCAAATACGGGAAAGGCGGGGATATCCTTTACAGATGGGGGAACCCCACAAACTATAAATCACAGGGGGACATCTCCCTTAGTACTCTCCATAATCCATCCTGGATTCCAGAAGGCTTTCCCGGAGCAGGCAACATCATTTTTTTCCATAACAATGATCAGTCAGACTTCTCACAGATACTTGAAATCACTCCCCCACTCAAACCGGACGGAACCTACGAAAAGGCCGCGGGTGTCGCATTTGGACCAACCCAGCCATCATGGACCTACCAGGCCAACGGCTTTTTTTCGGCACTTATGAGCAGTGTCCAGAGGCTTCCTAACGGCAACACTTTTATCTGTGAAGCTAACCCCAACGGAAGGCTTCGTGAAGTGGACCAGGACGGCAAGACTCTCTGGCAATATGTCACCAATACCCTTTTGCCAAGGGCCATGAAATATGAGATGAATCACCCCGGTATCCAGAAACTGCTCGGAGTAGCGACATTTGAAAAAGACCGTAAACTAAATAGACAAACCTCAGTCGATATCCGTTTACGTTCCGGAAAGCTCTGTTTTTCCAATGCTGCCGGCTCAAAGATAAATATTTATTCATTACAGGGGAAAAACATCTTCTCCTCTCCTGCACAGGGCAGCTCTTTTTCAATCAGCACAAAAGATTTTCCGACCGGGACCTATTTGGTTTCCGCAGCAAATAAAACAGGAACAGTATCCAGACAAATAAAATTTATTCGATAAAAAGGAACGGCAAATCTATGAAGAACGCAGTCATCACTATCGGCATATTGACATTTTTATTCAGCTCCATGGCAGAAGATGAGCGGGTAAAGGGAACTGTAACCGATGATAACGGAGCACCGGTATCAGGCGCCCTTGTCATGCTGAAAAACAGAGATTGCCCGAAAGTATATACCGATGAGAATGGTAAATTCTCACTGATTCAATCCGCGAATATAAAATCCGGCGTTAAAGAATCAAACAGGTTCTTAAGACTGCGTCCGGCAGGGGACGGGTCCGATTTTCTCATCGAGCTGAACGGATCCGCAGAGAAGATCGGGCTTGAAATATTCAGTATCTCCGGTACCAGGTTTCTCTCAGAGCAGATCACAGACAGAAAGGGCGGAACCCACAGAGTCAGTCTTCGTAATTGTGCCCGTGGTCTCTATATCATAAAAGTAAAAACCACTGATAGAGTCACTATCTGGAAAACGGTTCCGGGGATGATCTCCGGGGCGCATCTATCGGAAGTCATGAACATTCCAAAATCGCGTCTGGCAGGAAAGAAAAAGGCCGGGATTTCCGATACGGTTATTGTAATCAGCCGCCTGCACCGTCACTCTTTGATAGCGATCGATAATTATGAAACTGACAATCTCGAAATAAAACTCAAAGCATCAAACCCCTGGATACCTTCTTCAGTACCGGAACGCTCTGGAGGAATGGTCAGGATAAAAGCCGCGGGGTACGACTTTGAGATGGGTCAGCCCGATCCGGACATAGGCGGCCAGGACTACTCCTCGATAGAGCAGCCGGTTCACACAGTCTCCTTTACATCAGATTTCTGGATGGATACAATTGAAGTTACCCAGAGCGATTATGATCAGTTGATGGCAAATGCCTATGAGGGATTTATCGTGCCGGAAACCCGACCCTACGGAGCCGGTGCTCAATACCCTGTTTATGATGTAGGGTGGACAGATGCAGTACTTTACTGCAATGCCAGAAGCAAACGGGACGGGTATGATGCGGTTTACTCCTACGATTCCATTTTAAAAAGACCTGCAGGTTCCAAACCGGAATTCAAAGGTTTTGCAGTCGACATTTCAAAAAACGGCTACCGCCTTCCCACTGAAGCAGAGTGGGAATATGCATGCAGAGGAGGAACATTTACAGATTATTTCTGGGGCAAAAACTACGATCAGTATCTTGAGAGCCCCAATCCTGATCAGGTTAACGAATTTACAGTCTGGCAGGGGAACTCCTGGAACCTGGGCTCTGAGAATCCCAACTTCGGAGCTCATCCGGTTGCAAGTGCCAAGCCTAACCCTTATGGACTCTATGATATGGCTGGTAACGTTACCGAACACTGCACCGACTGGTATTCTGACTATTCCTATGGAACATTTAAAGACCCGTTTACACAACCGGTCAGCGGACAGCCGCCAATGCTCCGGGGCGGGCACTGGGGAAGCGATGTGGCATACCTGAGATCTGCAAACAGATCATTTGACAACAACGCGTATGCCTATCTGCTCAACGGGTTCAGGACAGTCAGACTTGCAGCAGAGTAAAATTGAAAGGAACTGGTGAAATGAAAACTGCAATTGTAATAGCATTTGGAGCACTGTTTGGATTTTCAGTCTCAGCAGGGGCCCAGAATGATTCCGCCCGGTTTGTTTTTGATCAGGATCAGGTGTTTACATATAAGTTCAGTTTTTATACGCCTGACTGGGCCGATTCTCTTGAATACTACAAAGGTCTCCCCGATGAGCCTTATATGCCGGCAAAGATGCTTTTTTACAATGAAAAAGGGGATACGATCCGCATTGACAGTGTAGGAATCAGGTATAAAGGGAACTCCTCCTACCAGTTCTCGATCAATTCACCTAAAAAACCCTTAAAGCTTCGATTCGACAAGTACAACTCGGACACCCGCTTTTTCGGCCTTAAAAGGCTTAACTTTTCAAACGCCACCATGGATCCCAGTTTCATGCGAGAGAAGATCAGTCTCGACATCGCGCGCACCTACATGCCCGCTCCCCGCACCGCTTATGCAAATGTCTGGCTTGAAGACACACAGGCCGGTCTTTATGTGCAGATTGAGCAGGTAGATAAAATTTTCCTGAGGAATTATTTCCAGGATAATGACGGAAATCTATACAAATCATCAGACGACGGAGCGGCACTTATTTATAGAGGAATAGATCAATCTGCGTACGAAACCGAATACGAACTTGAAACAAACAGTAAAGCCAACGACTGGCTTCCTTTTATCACCATGATCGATAAGCTGAACAATACAAGCGCCTCAGATTTTGTCAGTGAGGCAGGCAGAATTCTTGATCTTGACAACTGCATCAGGCACCTTGCCTTCACAATGGTTCTCTCCCATTTTGACAGCTATACCGGGACCGGAAGGAATTTTTATTTCTATGATGACCCGGTTTCAGGAAAGCACTCGATTATCCCATGGGATCTGAATCTCTCTTTCGGCGGGCACTCAAACAACTGGAACGTAGTATCAATGGATATTGCTGATATTTCAAATCTTCAGCAACGCCCCTTGAACAGACGGATTCTGGAAAACGACTCACTGAAACGGGTTTATTACAATTACCTTCTGGAGATGATTAACGGCCTGGCCTCTTTCGATTCTATTTCCGCATCTGCCGCACGGACCAAAGCACTGATAGAAAAGCATGTAAAAGCCGACCCGAATAAGTTTTACAGCGACTCTGCTTTTACAAAGAATATCGAGGAGGATTGGCAGTTCCGTGACGGGCCGGTGCTGACCCGCATACCCGGCCTGAAATCCTTTATTCAGGCAAGATCAGAATCTATTCGAAGCCAGGTAGCCCAATACTCACACACTTTACCGGGTGGAAGAAAGAGCACTCATGACAATAGAATATATGCGGGAATTAATGAACAGGGCATTCATATCTACCATTGTGTAAACAATACAGGCAATATTTCCATAGAGCTTTATTCTATTCAGGGCAGGATGGTAAAGTCGGTAAGACAACAGGCCGGAAAAGGGCAGGGGTCAAACAGATTTACGATCCCCGACCGGTCTTTTTCACCCGGGCTCTATACCATTGTGATAAAAACCGAGGAAAGCAGCGTTTCCGTTCCTTTGCTGGTTTCGAGAACCGGAAAATGATGTTTAATTATTGAGGGCCGATGTTTATACGCTGGTTGGTAGATCCAATGTAAAACTGCAGTGTCCAGTAAATCCGAATATACCAGAAAATCTTTATACTGTAGTGAAAATTCTGTTATTTCTGATTGAATGAGATCAGCAGTTTGACTCCGAGAGCTGTAACACACCCGCCCGCAAACCGGTCAATCCATTTCCTGGAACGCAAATAGGTCCCGCGAGCCTTTTGTGATGATAAACTCAATGCTACTATCGAGTACCATCCTGTCTCAATGGCAAAAATTACAGTCACCAGAATAATGGCAAGTGTCAAAGAATAAACCCCTGGAAGAAGTGCGGTGAAAACGCTTGCGTAAACTACCGCAGCTTTTGGATTACTCAGTTGTGTCCCGAGACCCAGCAAAAATGCATTTTTGCTGTTTTTTTTATTAGAAGTGACAGTTGAATCGAATGGCTTTGATGAATTCCTCCAGATCCTGAGCCCCAGAATCGCAAGATAAAGCCCTCCTGCAATTTTAAAAGCCATATAGACCTGTGGAACGGCTGTAAAGATACTGTTGAGTCCAACCAATGCCGCTGTGGCAAACGTTGCTCCGCCAACGCCCATACCCAATGCAGCCGCCAGACCGGCAGAGCGTGAAAAAGAAACTGAAGTGCGTGCAACCAGTATAAAACTGGGTCCGGGGCTAACCGTCCCGGCCGCAATTGCCCCCGCAATTGCACAAATAGAGAGTAACTGCTGTAAAAATGCCTGTTCCATTCTGACTAAAACCACGATTCCCGAAAAGGTAAGTTTCTAAGACCCGGTGATAGAGACATAAAAATAATAAAGCGCCCCGGTAATTTTGTATCACGTTTTTAGCGGGAATCGGGAATTATTATTTACCTTGTCATTCCGGTGAAGGCCGGAAAATAATCTAAGAGCTTTTGGAAGAGGGCGTTCACTCTTGCGTTTTAGCCCGTCGAAGACGCCGGTCTTCCGCTATCACCCCGTGTTGTCCACCATTTTTGCAGGCAGGTATGGACATCACATTTTTAAACGCCCTTG
>CAYLVN010000078.1:0-10819 GCA_964387115.1 uncultured Fibrobacter sp. | reverse complement strand
TCCCGTGAACAATTCTGCAACTGATAACAGTTGTATAAACATAAATATGTCAGAATTAAAGGAATTGACTCTTCTTCCTGGTATCGGCCCGGCTCTGGCTGAAAGGATTGTCGTGTACCGGGAAAGCGGTGGTCCTTTCACATGTATGGCAGATCTTGAGCGGGTAAAGGGAATCGGTCCTGCAAAGCTTGAAAAGATAAAAGGCAGGGTTTGTTTTTAGTGTTTTTAAAAATGATATTTATAATGTAACAATAAGATCAAGTGGTTCTAAAGACTCTTCAAGAGAGGTCGTTACAAAGAATCAGTGCAGAGATGTTCTTAGTGTAATTTTCAGCAGTCAGGTTTGATTTTCCGAACATATGAAGAACGATTTCAGATACATAAGCGGGTTGGATATTCAGAGTGACTATATCAGTGTTGCACAGTACTCTTTTGAACAGGCTGCTGTTCTGCTGATAGCGATTCAGCCGATATCCGCCGCAAAGAGCCCTGATCTTCTTACAAATGCAGGAACAGAACTGAAAGAGCTCAAAAACAAGTTCAAGTTCCACAGCCCGAACGTAGTCTGCTCGATTCCATCTGAGTATGCTGTTATCAAGCACCTCTGCGTTGACAGAGATGAGCCGGACTTAAGAGAGGCGGTTCAATGGGAAATCGCTCAGCAGGTGATTGGAACTGTTGATCAATACTCGTTTGATTTTGAGGAGTGCAGAAATCCTGACGACGATTCCAGAAGAGTTCTTGCCGCAGCCTACCGCAATGAAAGTGTCAGGAGTCTTTCTTCGATGCTTAAAAGTGTAAAGCTTAACCCGGTCATTCTAGATCTTGACATTTTTGCACTTATCAATGTTTATGAGGCCAATTACAAAGAAAATCTTTCCTTTGATACAGTGCTGGTTCACAGTGAGGGAGAGAAAACAAAGCTGGTACTCACAAAAAACGGACAATATCTGGATTGTGAAATATTTGAATACGAGTATGCTTCATTAGAACCTGCAACCTATTTTCAGAGACTTCAGGGAGAAATCAATCGCTTTGCAAGCATCAATAATATCGATGACGGAGAGGGTGTTTTGCGGGTCATGTTTTCGGGCTCTTTGTTCAGTCAGCAGGAATACAGAGCTTCAGCCAGGGGCTTTATGGGAAGCAGCGAGATTCTCAATCCATTCCGGATTGTCAGCTGCAAAGCTGGAATAGACGGGGAACGGCTGGCACAATATTCACCTCAACTGGCTGTTGCTGTAGGTCTGGCGCTCCGCGGGAACGATTAATCCAAATGGTACGTATCAATTTTCTTAAAAACTCCAGCCGCAGTAAGCAAAAAAAGAAGCTTCCTGTAAAGGCTGTTTCCGCAGTCGTTTTGATTGTTGCCGCAGGATTGTGTATAGCATTCTTTGTTAAGCAGCTATCGCAGCGTCCCAAAGCTCCGGCAAAGGAACTTGTCTCTCGAAAAGATGTTGAGGTAACCGCTTACAAACCACCAGCTCCCGCAAAATCGAAAATTATCGAAGAAGTTGTGCGTGAGATGAATGATTCCGATATCCGTAAGGGAGTTTTAGAGATTCCTTATCAGGAAATGGCTTTTTCTGAAAGGATCAATTATGAAGTCCTTTTCGGAAAGCGGATTTTTGAGATGCTCAGCCGGGCGGTTCCCGACGGGATCGGATTGAAAACCCTTGAGTTGGAAAACTTTCAGACTCTTTATGCTCTGGGTATCAGCAATAGTAAAGAACGAATTGCCGAGGCATTCAACACGCTTCGTCAGGAACAGATGGAATTGCTCCCAAAACCCCACTCCTATATTTCTTCTGATCAGGAGAACGGATATCGATTTGTGGTAACCTGCAAGGCTGAGCTGGGAAATGATCACGCAGACCAGTTTCAGGCTATGGATCATCTTCTCTCCAGAGCCGAACTTCCTGTGCTGCTTAAAAAAATCTCCGATCTTGCGGCAAAGTGTGATGTAAAGTTCAAGCCTGACCCTCTTCAGCTCTCAGCAGAGAGGGTGGGGGCTTATCGGAGATTTGTTTACCGCTTTTCCGGGACCAGTACGTATAAGGATTTCGTACGTCTGGTTCTGCGTTTGCACGATGATAAGGTGCCTTGTGCCTTCAAGAAAATCACAATTAAGGCAAAAACCGACTTGCTTACCGATGTAAGTGCAGAAGTACTGCTGACATTCAAAGAGTAACTGTATCATGAAGCTTCGGATCATATCCGGGAAGTTAAGAGGCCGACTCCTTTATTTACCGGATAAGGGCAACGATTTCCGTCCGACTCTGGAACGTACACGGGAATCGGTAGCGGAAATTATAAAATACAATCTTCCTGATGCTGTAGCAGCTGACCTTTGCGCCGGAAGCGGGGCATTTGGTTTTGAGATGCTGAGCAGGGGATGTGCAAGGGTTGATTTCGTCGAGAAGGATTCGCGCAGGGCTGCACAGATCAAATCCAATGCTGAAAAACTGGGAGTTACAGAATCCTGCAGAATCTATACTCAGGATGTAAAGGCTTTTTTAAAGAAATCCGGTAACAGGTATGATTTGATTTTCTACGATCCCCCTTATGGTATGGAAGATTTAGCCGGGTTGGTACCGGAAATAATCAATCTGCTTGCGCAAGACGGCATACTGGTTTATGAACGCAGCAGAGCGGAGCAGTGGAAGATTCCTGTTGTACCTTTTGATACACGTGTATTTGGCGACACCGTGGTTGAATTTTACAGAAAAGAGAAAACAGGTTCCTCTTAAAAGCAGATAGAAACTATCAACTGTAAATGGCTTCAGCTATCGACCCTTCAGCCTTCACCATGCCTCTTGCTGCCTTTTTAAACTACACCTGTCCAGCACATTAAGTATTTTTATCGATTATCCTGAAAGATCAACTTTATGGCTGGAGTGAGTGTATATAACTTGCCTGCTCTAATGAATCGGACAATTAAACCTGGAAGTCGCAGTCTGGGAGAACAAAATACTGCAAGATATTTGAGATGATAAGGTGTTAAGGTATTGCTGGTTTTTATCGACAAGGTGATAAGATCAAGATGCCTGAAAGTCTTTGCGCTCAACAGATTACGGTTTTTTACCTCATCCAGCTGCAATCTAAAGGTAAGAACAGATGCGTGTGTATTTAGAATTGAAAGGCCTATATGAAAACGGCGATGTATCCCGGGACATTTGACCCGATCACTTTCGGGCACATTGATATTGCGGTCAGGGCCCTGCAGATTTTTCCCAGAGTAATAGCGGTTGTTGCTGAGAACCCTGCCAAGAACACTCTTTTTTCGGTTGATGAGAGATTTGAGATGGTCAGGGAGGCTTTTCATGATAAACCCCGTATAGAGGTAGTAAAGTATTCCGGACTCATAGTGAACTGTCTTCAGGAGCATAACGCATCGGTGCTGATAAGAGGACTTCGGGCGCTGTCTGACTTTGAGTATGAGTTTCAGATGGCCTTTACAAACAGGACTCTTCTTTCCTCTTCTGAAACGGTTTTTCTTACACCCAGTGCAGAATATATTTATCTCAATTCTACAATGGTCAAGCAGATCGCAAAATTAAACGGAAATGTAACACCTTTTGTTCCAGAGTTTGTAAAACAGAAACTGATTGAGAAGTTCAAACCTGGGAACTGATCGGAGCAGCATGGCTCAGATGGTGACTTTTGGAGTGCCGGGAATGACCCGGGCAATTAAATCCCTTATCATAGTTAATGTTGTAATTTACATATTTCAGATTATTCCTGGTACGGGCCACATTATAAATCAGTGGTTCTCGCTTGTGCCATATCTGACTTTTCTCAAGGGTCAGTTCTGGCGGGTTTTTTCCTACATGTTTCTTCACGGCTCTCCCTTTCATATCCTTTTCAATATGCTTATGCTATGGATGTTTGGAAGTGAGATTGAGGATCTGTGGGGAAGTCGCCGTTTTGTCGTTTTTTACATCTTATGTGGTGCGGGTTCCGGATTATTCAGCATACTGAGTCTTTTCAACCAGGTCTCGAGCCTGACACCTGTTATCGGGGCATCAGGAGCCGTACTGGGGGTGCTGACCATCTATGCCTATTATTATCCTCATCGTCAAGTTCTGCTTTTCTTTGTACTTCCTGTCAATATCCGGATAATTGTGCTGGGGTATGCTCTTGTATCATTGTTTGGCACTATAGCCCCGGGTAGTGGTGTCATCTCTCATCTTACTCACCTTGGTGGAATAGTTGTGGCACTGGTGTATGTGAAATTGTATCCTTTGATTACAGGCTGGTATGAGGAATTCAGAGCAGGCCAGGAACAGAGGCGCAGGAGAAGCAACGTCGAAGATCAGGCTAAGCGGGCCAGGTACTTTGAAGAGAATGTGGATCCAATACTGGCCAAAATCTCCAGAGAAGGGATGGACTCCCTTACCAAAGAGGAGAAACAGATCCTGAAGAATGCTGCCAGATCTGATAAAGAGCGGCTGAAGAGAAATAAAATTATTCCTTTTGATCCATTCAGATAGATGAGCATAAACAATCAATATCTGGAATTTGAAGAGGCAGGTGCGCAGAAACTGACCAGATCAGAACTTCTGCAGCTCTATAATGAAGCTGTCCAGCAGAATGCTCAGCTGCAGCAGGAAAACCGGAACCTTCATCTTACAGTCGAAGAGCGCAACAGGGAGCTGAAGCAGGTTTCATACAACCTGGAACGGGTCCGTTCAGATCTTGAAGATGAGATGGAGAAAGCGCGGCGTGTACAGGAAGGGCTCCTGCCAAAAGAACTTCCCCGCATGGTGAACGTAAAATCCGCCTCGGTTTACATTCCCACTGGAAAAGTCGGCGGAGATCTTTACGATATAATCATAACAACGCGTCAGAAAATAGCTGTTCTGATATTCGATGTTTCCGGACATGGTATACCTGCAGCCCTTATCGGGGCAATGGCAAAAATGCTTTTCGCACACTACATCGAAAAACTGCAGTCACCTGCCACAATATTTGCAGAAGTAAATAAGCAGCTTTGCAGATTCATCAAAACCGAGCAGTATCTTACCGCTTTTCTGGGTATTATTGATCCAATAAAGAACACGATGATTTATTCCAGGGCCGGCCATGTTCCGCCAATGGTTTATAAACCCGGAACCGGTTCAATTACGAAGCTCGATACAAAAGGCTTTTTTATCGGACATTCAGCTTTACTTGGCATCGCAGAGTACTGCGATCAGACTATCCGTCTTGATGCCGGAGACAAGATACTTTTTTATACAGACGGTCTGACTGAGGGATGCAGCTCGGAGGGTAAACTTTACGGCGGTGAAAGACTAAAGAATGCTTTTAAAAAGTGTGGCTCTCTTGAGATAGATAACCTTCTGAGCTCATTAGTGAAGGATCAGGAAAAATTTCGTGGCAAGACCCCGCTGAGAGATGATTTCACTCTTCTGTGCATCGAAATCGGCGACTCAGATTTCATGTTTGCCGATTCCGGCTTTCAGCGAAGTGATGAACCTGACATACTGGTGATTAATACGCTGCTTGAGATTGAAGAGTACTGTGCCGTTATTCTCAAGGAAATGGACAACTGCGGATATAATGACAAAAGCATACGGCAGTTCAAGATTTGCATTTTTGAGATGCTCACCAATGCCATACTTCATGGCAATGATGGTGATCCGGGGAAAAAAGTCATTATATTCTATCAGGTTACCACATTCGCAGTTACAATAAGTGTGATTGACGAGGGAAATGGCTTTGATCCTGCGATTCTGCCGGATCCTCTTCTTCCGGAGAACAGAATGAAGGATCACGGACGAGGCATTTTTCTTATAAAGCACTATCTTGATCAGGTAGAATTTAATGCCAGAGGGAACAGAATTCTGGGACGTAAATTTCACACCGGGAAACAATAATGGACTTGTTATGCAACAGAAAAGACGGCATTGTGTTTATTGCGCTGGTTGGTCAGTTCTGGCAGAAAGAGGATCTTCAGGCATTTGAATGTGCTATACAGGAATCAATTTCCGGGGGATGTCTCACAGCTGTCATAGATGTTGATCACCTCAGTTTCATTAACAGTATGGGACTGGGGATGCTTGCCAGGTCTTTTTTGAGATTCAGAGATTCCGGCGGAAAGATGATTCTTTACAGGCCGGGTTCCTGTGTACTTGAAGTCATGGAAGTTTCCGGTTTCAGAACTTTCATGCCAATAGCATCGGATGAGAAGGAACTGGAAGAACTGCTTCAGGGAAAGTGATCGGATTTTCTGAGATTCACCTTGTCAATAAGACCTGCAATACCTTCAAGTCTTAAAGTGCCCGGATCCGTGGGCACAAGTTAGAATCCATGCATTATATCCACTTTCAGAGCAGATGTCGGAAAGGCTCTGACTATCTGCAGGTCAATGTTTTGTGAGAGGTCTTCGAAGTGGATCCTCTCCTGAGGCACAATCTCTCCACTGGCATCGGTGATCACCGAAACAACAGGTTTTGAAAAAGATGTCGGGTTCGACCGGACTACTTTACCAATACACTTATTGCTCAGTTCAACGATACTGCCCACAGGGAAGAGTGATGTGCTTTCCAGTAATGCCTTTGTAAACTCTCCTGATATGAAGCCCTGACGGGTCATCTTTACAATCGTCTCCATTGCCTTATACTGAATGCTGGCTTCTCTGTAGGCCCGGGGGGAGGTGAGCGCTTCGTATACATCGGCCACAGATACGATTCGCGCATAGTTATGGATCATCTTGTTGCTTCGCACCCGGGGATAACCTTTTCCGTTATCCCTCTCGTGTGACTGGTAAACTATCACCGGAACAGCCTGGGGGAGGCCCTTGATTTTATCGACAAGGTGAAGCCCGAGAAGCGGATGCTTTCTGATTTCATACCAGTCATCATCTGTGAGTGCATCTTTTGTAAAGCGGATCTCCTCTGGAATCAGCAGCATCCCTGCATCATGGAGGAGAGCACCCATACCTGTCTCGATAATCTGATGCTCGTTGTAACCGTAAGATGCTGCGATGCAGATTGACAGTATGCAGGTGTTCAGTGAATGATGATAGATGTAGTCGCCCTCAGCGGGCTTTGTTGAGGAGATATTAAGGAGAATATCTCTGTCTGTAAGGTAAATGTTTACAAACTGGCAGGAGATTGACCTTATTGCCTCTGCCGATACCAACTCACCATTCACCAGGGAATCAAGAATTGTTCTTGTCCTGAAAAATGCCTGTTGATAAACAGTCTTTATTGCTTCTTTATACTGTGGTGAGCGTTCACCATTTCTTATCTGGCACAGGCCGTCTTTAAGCATCGGGCCGACAGGCTTGTCAGGAGATTTCCCGTCCTTGATTAGAGTGTCAAGCTCAAGCCCCTTATTATTTTTTATCAGTTGTAAGAACCCTTCCTTGCCGCGTTTTAAACCGGCAAGTTCCGGAAGCCGGGCTTTTTTGAACTTCTCATTGTCGATTTCCTGTATCGAAGGCTCAGGATCTCCCTTGAGGTAAACTGCATCGATGCCCCGTTGTTTCAGTCCCTCTATGTAATCCCCGGTAAGTGCTGTGCCTGCCGGGATTATCACTGCGCCATCTTTTGTGGAGTAGTCGCGGCTGGCAGTTGTTCCGGCATTAAGTGTTGAAAGCAGAATCTCTTTCATGCAATTCCTCTCAGAATATCCTTATCTCCTGTCCTCTAAGGCAGACTGTTTTCGGACCGATTATCTCTTCCCTTAAAAGTAAATGTCGCCCGCCGAATTTAAAAAGAGTTCCCGGAAAAGCCCCCCGATTAATTTTTATGTTAGCCATGGAAAAATTAAAGGCGATCGCCTCTAAGGCTTTTTTTCTCATCTCAAGTTCTTCCAGATTCTCTTTATACCTGGCAATAGCCTCTGAGATCCTAGATACCATCGCAGTTGCATTTCCGGGTGGCTTTTTTGTGCCTTTCTGTAACTGTTGATACTCATTTTGCGTTTTGATAAGTTTGGCAAGATTGGCTTTGAGCTCGTTTATCTCATTTTCCGCTTTTAACAGGTCGTCTGTTTTTGTAAAGTCAACACCTGCTTCCAGGAGTGTCTTTGTACCGCTGCGGTTTCCCACTGTATTGACAATTATCTGGTCACGTGCGGTCAGCACTCCGCCTGCTGCAGACAGTGAGGATCCATGAATTGTTATGGCATTTCTTGCGAAAATGTTGCTATTGATGACTTCACGTGCAATATTTACACTCATCCAGCATTTTAACGTCTGGTTTTTCATGAAACCCAGATTGACATTTCCTTTTGCTGTCAGGCATCCTTTCCCCTGGCCGATAAAGCCGTATCTGCAGAGAACACTTCCGCCTATCGTCAGATTTGAATCCTCGATTGTTCCACAGACCTGAAGATTGCCCCCGCACTGGACATCAAAACCCGACTTTACATCACCCTTTACGAGTACATCTTTTTCGTATCTGATATGACCGGTGGAAAAATCGACATTTCCCTCAACTGTGAATCCCTCATTGACCTCTATTGAATTACCGTTAAATCGTACTACGCCTTCAATATTCGATAACAGGGAATCCGGGCAGGCAGGATCAATTCGTGTGTTTGCTCCAGCAATCAGTCTGGCTGGTTTGCCCTCAGAGGCATCCAATACCCTGCCTGTCAAGGTTTTCCCATCGATGCCCTTTGTTGGAGGGCACACTGATGCGAGTTTCTGATCTTTTGAAACAGATGTAATGATATTGATATTTTTATAATCTACCCTTCCATCAGGATTGAGTATCGGTTTGAGAGATGTTTCGGTGTTGAAATAAAATTTCAGTTCGCCATCTTTTCCATCTACCGGAAGAGTGCCTCTTGCGATTATGACCGGCTCTTCCGGGATTCTTCCTTGTGCAAAACCGTCAGCCAGTTCTGCAAGACCCTTCTCGTCGATGCCATGTACTACTCCATTCTCAAGCAGCCGGGAGTGGATCTCCTTTGAGGAAGGCATCGAGCCACCGTGAAAAGCAGGATGCACAATTAACGAGGCAATCATCTCATCGGGGCTGATAGAGATTTCAATAGATCCGTCAAAGTTAATTGGAAGAACACTTACTGTGTCATATTCCTGAACTGTAATTCCACTGATACTGGCAATTACACTGTTCCCATCATCGGACAGATAAACACCTTCACCTGGAAATAGCAGAGTTTTCCATAACTCATTTGTGTGTACAGGCTGGTTCCTGATGTTTCTTCCCGCAACCGATGCCGTTTCTTTCTGCTTTACGGCTATGACGGTTCCCGCAGAGGTCCTCTGGAGGTCAGAGTCCAAACCTCTGATCTGCCAGAAGAATTGTGCTTCACGCAAACTTTTAATTTTAGCCGGATCTGTAACAGGCTCTATTTTGAACAGTATAGCGCCTTCTTTTACCAGTTCAGGGGTAATACCTGTGGCTACTGAATCAAATTCATATCTCTGTTTTGATTTTTCCCATGCAGAAACAGCCGCTGTAAGTTTGCTTTCGTTTACTCCGAAAGTTACCCCGTTTTTCCTGAGCTCCTCATGCAGCATCTTAACAGTAATTTCTGAGGAATTTACACCTAAGGGTTCTATAATCAGTTTCGCTGACATCAGATCCCCTGAAAGTTCGATTCTTATAAAGGGTTGAACTGCATTGAGGCTTTGAGGGATGTTCTGGTCTTGAGAGCCGCAGTGGCGTCCTGGTGCGTTTTTTTTTCCTTCAGAGATGAGCACGAAATAACACCCCGGTGAAACAGTAATTCAGTAAAGTTCTGGATTTATTGCTGAAATGGCTGTAATTTATAGTGTTCCCGAGTACCCGCAGGCTCTGAAAACAAGGTATAAAAAAACATAACATGGTATCTGAGATCAGTCAACATATTTCTGCCAGTCCATTTTTCTCGGGCCCCGTAGTGAGTGTCGCTTTTCCGATTGCTATCCCTGGAATTTACGATTACAGAATCCCTGGAGAACTTTCAGGCTGCATAAAGCCCGGAACACCCGTGTTGGTTGAGGTAAAAAGCCGCCAGACATGGGGTGTGGCCGTATTATTAAAGGAGAAATCAGAGTTTCCTGAACTCAAAGAAGTGCTTCAGGTCAGAGAAGGACAATGGGTAGATGGAAACGATACTTTAATCAAGCTCTACAAGTGGATCGCATCGTACTACCAATGTGATCTGGGCAGGGTTTTTCGTCCGCTTGTCAGAAAAGGGCTGATTTCTGCAAAATCCAAAACTGTGCAGGTTTATTCTGTAATTAAAAAAGACACTTCGGAGTTGAAGGATTCCTACAGAGAGATTCTTCAAAAGCTTTCAGCCTGTGGTGAATTCCTGCCGGATGATGTTTTGAAGAAATTTGGAGTAAAAAACTCTTCGGTCAATTACCTCTGCAAAAAGGGGTACCTGGAAAAAAGAGAAAAAACAGTTCTGCGTGAAGCCGATGAGCTTTCCATTGAGACCTCAAATCATCTTGTAAAGCTTACCGGAGAGCAGCTGGCGGCTGTAGAATCGGTGTCCCAGACCTTTGATAATCCGCAAAAACCATTTCTGCTTCATGGAATTACCGGAAGCGGCAAAACGCATGTTTATATCGAGCTGGCAGAAAGGACGATGAGAGCCGGAAAAGGTGTAATAATCCTGGTTCCCGAGATCTCTCTTACACCGCAGACAATTCAGAGGTTCAGGTCCGCGCTTGGTGATGTGATAGCGGTTATCCACAGTCATATGTCCGATGGGGAGCGCAGGGACAGTCTTCAGGAGATCGTAACCGGTAACAAGAGGGTGGTTATAGGAGTGAGGAGCGCGATCCTTGCTCCCATGCAGGATATCGGGCTTATAATTGTCGATGAGGAGCATGATTCAAGTTACA
>CAYLVN010000077.1:0-10877 GCA_964387115.1 uncultured Fibrobacter sp. | reverse complement strand
TATCGTATATACGGCTTCTAAATGATCCTTTACCGATATATCATTAAAGAACACATTTTTCCTTTTCTGGTCTCTCTAAGCATCATTGTATTCCTTTTTGTGATGCAGCAGATGGTGATTCTTCTGGACAGAATCATCTCAAAGGGACTTGACCCTGCTGTAGTACTGGAAATATTTATCATTCAGCTTGGATGGATAATTGCACTGGCCATCCCCATGGCCATTCTTACTGCCACATTAATGTGCTTCGGGAGAATGTCGGGAGATAACGAGATAACCTCTATTAAGGCATCCGGACAGAGCCTTTCTCCTCTTATGATCCCGGTTTTCAGCGCTGCAGCGGTAATGGCAGTGATGCTCGTTTTTTTTAATGATCTTATCCTTCCTGATGCCAACCACCGCACAGCAAACCTTCTTTCAGATATCTCACGTACAAAACCGGCTGCTTTTATTGAGCCTGGAATTCTGATCCGCGATTTCACCGGATATACTATCTATACCGAAGATGTCGATTCCCGGACAGGTGTCATGAAGGGGATAAAGATATTCACTGATGCTGCAGATCAGGACCCCTCTACTACTGTGGCCGACAGTGGCATGGTAAGGATGACTCCCGATGAGAAGTATCTGGAGCTGACACTCTATAATGGCGAATCCCACAGCATTTCAAGGAAAAACCCTGAAGAGTATTTTGTGGGCAAATTCCAGAAACAGGTGATCTGTATCCAGAATGTAGACTCTAAATTCCAGCGTACCACATCAGACTACCGCAGCGACCGTGAAAAAAGCTCTTCCATGATGTTGACTGATGTGGCAGAGTTAAAGAAATCAAACAATCAGTTTATCTCAGAATACAATCAGCTGCTCGATTCCGTATCTCTTCGGGTCTCAAAGCTTGATTCGCTTAGGCAGGCACTCACCGACAGTTTATCTCAGATCGATACAGCCAATAATGACACCTCATTTCAGGCCTGGGCCGCCAGGCTTGATGCAGACGGCAGAGGTCCGTCATTAGATATGCGGCGTCATGGAGATTATCTGGAGCGGCTGCTGCGGCGAATCAGATCAAATGACCTGTTGATCAGCGAGTACATGGTTGAGGTACATAAAAAATTTGCAATCCCCGTAGCCTGCCTGATTTTCGTCCTTATCGGCGCACCTCTGGGGATAATGGCAAAGCGAGGCGGACTTACAGTAGGAGCAAGCTACAGCGTCTTTTTCTTTATTGCTTACTGGGCATTTCTGATAGGAGGTGAGACACTGGCTGATAAGCTGATCATCTCCCCGGCCGTAGCGATGTGGGCTGGCAATGTGGTGATTGGAATCTGCGGAATAATTCTGACTATTCTTATGCTCAGAGAAACAACCATCCGTTTTGATTGGCTCACATCCTGGTGGCGCGGCATAGCAGGCAAAGAGCAGAAGCTGGCGCGTAAGTTGACAGACAACTGGGTATTCAGAATTCCCGGGAAGTTGTTCTGGGCCCCCAGATGGATCACCCGGAAAATTATCGGAATTCTGCCTACCTATCTTATCAGTCTGTTTCTGAGTTATGTTTTTGGTGTCCTTGCGGCAATAATCGTGATTTTTGTGATACTTGATTATATCAGCAACCTGAAAAGGTTTGAAGGCGTTGCGATAATAAACATATTCCTTTATTACTGGTATTATCTCCCCTGGATTATACAGATTACCATTCCCATAGTTCTTCTTCTGGCCTCCATGTTTTCTATTGGCAAAATGGCCAAGCTGAGCGAATTGACAGCCATGAAGTCATCGGGAATAAATGTCCGTCAGCTCACATTGCCGCTTCTTTTTCTGGGCATAGTACTGTCTGTGGCGACATTTTACGGGGGAGAAAAGATCCTTCCAACAGCCAACCTGCTCCGCAGAGAGCTGACAGATAACATGAAGAATCCTGAAACATCGGTTAAAAAGATAGATGGAATCAAAGAGTTCCGCCGCAATTTTTACTATTTCGGAAATTCTCAGACCCTATTTTTCTTCCAGGAATTCAGTACCGTTCCGCAGAATGCGCGCAACGTTTGGAGAGAATCATTTGACAATAAGCAGATTATACAGAGAATTCAGGCTGAAAAGATGATCTGCGACAGCACCGGGTGGCGCTTTATCAACGGCAAGATCAGAGATTTCAGCGGCCCGGTCCCCGTGATGAGAAATTTTGATACACTCAGCGACACGGTACTTACTGCAACTCCCGCACAAATGGTTGCCCGCATAAAGAGCAAAGAGGAAATGAGTTACTGGGAACTTAAGAGTTTCATCGATGCGGCAAAAAAACGCGGTGAGAAAGTAAACAAGTATTTGGGTGAGCTGGAGTTCAAAATCGCTCTTCCATTTATGAATTTCATTGTCATACTGCTTGGAATTGCAATAACAGCCCGAACCGGAAGAAAAGGAGGTGCAGTCCTTTTTGGAATCGGTCTGGCCCTTATGTTCTCTTACTGGCTGATCTCCAGGTTTGCAATAGTGTTTGCCCAGAACGGCCATTTACCGACTCTGCTTGGAGCATGGATCGGCAATATTATTTTCTTTATTATCGGATTAGCGCTATATAGAAAGGCCGCAAGGTGAATAATTCCCTTAAAGTATTGCTTGTTGATGACAATCATGATACTCTGGATCTTCTGGAGATGTTTCTCTATAAAGACTTTGATGTGATGACTGCGATGAACGGTTTTGAGGGACTTAAAAAGGCAGAAGAAGAACTGCCGGATCTCATAATTACAGATATCATGATGCCTGTGATGGACGGTATACGGTTTTTCAATAATCTCAAAAAGCAGGAGAAAACAAACCAGACACCGGTTATCGCAATTACATCTTTTGTCAAAAAAATTACCAGAAAAAGCCTTCTTAATATGGGCTTTACCGGTGTGGTTTCAAAACCGCTTGTTAAAGAGACGGTGCTAGATACTGTCCGAAGAGCTATAAACCTGCCCTCAGACAAGAGCCCGGTTGAAAATGCGTCAACTTAGTCCCGCAAATCAGCTGATTACAGCAGTTCTTATTCTGGCGTGTTCTGCTTTTTATTTTATCGGTGGGAACGCTGCCCGAATAGGAGTACCGGTATGTCTTTCAGCTTCACTTATCACTCTTATTTTTTCGGAGAAACGCAGAAAAAAACCGCAAGTGAATCAACAGGAGCAGACCCCTGCAGGATCTGCATTCCCGAAGATTTCTGAAAAACAGGTTGATGATGAAACCGGGGTTGTACAGATCTCTTCTCTGGGATCGGAACATCGAAGAGCACAATGGCAGCTTATAGAGAAAAAAATTGACGAGATTCTCGACATTTGCATCAAGTTGATCCGTACCAGAATCAATGCCCACACTGTAGCTGTTTTCTTCCCTACACTTGACGGCGGGTTTAAGCTCAGACGATACTCCTCATCGTGCGAATTTATTAACAAAAATGCTGTAATTTACCCCGGAAAAGGTGTAATCGGGGGATTTCTCAAGGACGGGCTTAAACAGCTCAACCTGCAGGAAATCATGAGCGACAGCATGACACTTTATTATTACGTCAAAGATGCCGGAATCCGTTCTTTAATGGCCAGTCCCATAATAGCCGGTGATGTAGAGCGGGGAACGGTAATTGTCGACAGCACAAACAAGAAAAATTTTACCGACGAAGACCATGCCTACCTCTCACTTGTCGCGTCGCTTCTGGGCCAGGCTGTTTTCAGCACCTATCTTTGCACAGAGCATAAGCTCGAACACCTGCGTCTTGCGGCAATGAGCAACATCGAAAAAGAGTTCTTCAGAAATCTTTCTTTAGATATCATACTGGATAAAATGACAGAGATTATCCCCTTTGCTATCGCCTGTGACCGCCTCACAATCAGTCTCAAATCAGAGGACAGTGATAATGCGACAGTGCTGCGGACATGGGGGAGCAATGCCGACGCCTTCAGAAACCGTCAATTCTCGCTTAAAGGCAAAAATCTGGCCGCACTTGCATATGCTAAAAACTTATCTCTTAGCCGCAACTTCTCAAAAGAGCACCAGGAGATAAGATATTTCGAGGATGAACCTGGCGGGGAAGATCTCAACTCATTTCTGGCTGTTCCGGTTGGTGTTGACGAGTGCAAGGGGCTTATACTGGTTGAGTCTGCAAAGCGGGATGTGTTCGGGGACTCCTGCAAGGAGCTTCTTTCCCGTATCGCTACATCTGCAGGTCTGGCGATAGAGAAAATCCTTATCTTTGAGAAAGCACGCGAACTTGCAACACACGACGGTCTTACAGGACTCTTCAACCACAGACAGTTTCAGCAGATTCTCAAAGATGAAATCACAAGGTCTATCCGCTATAATGACCCACTCACACTTGTTATCTGCGATATCGATTATTTCAAAAAAGTAAACGATACCTGGGGTCACCAGTTCGGCGACACTGTCCTGAAGGGAGTAGCTTCCCACCTCAATGAAAGCATCCGCCAGAACGTAGATACCGCCTCAAGGTATGGTGGAGAGGAGTTTGCGCTTGTTCTTGTCAAAACAGATGAGAACGGGGCAAAAGAAACCGCCGAAAGAATAAGAGAAAAGATCCACCAGATCCCGTTCAAAGCCCCTACTGGTGAGGATGTAAGGATCTCCATGAGCTTTGGAATCGCGGTCTACCGCCAACACGCGCGCCAGATTGACGAGCTGATAAAGAAGGCGGATAAGGCGCTTTACAGGGCAAAAGAAAACGGGAGAAACAGGGTGGAGGTTTTTTAGTCGCTTATCGCAAGTAGCTCACAGTCGTTTCTTTCTCCTCCCATCCCCTGAAATTTAACTGATGCTACTGATTTTTAACTCCGCTTATTATATAATAAGGTAAGTCCGTCTTCAAAATCCGATATGACAATTCTCGCTATTAAAACTACGGGGGACCCATGATCAGACACGGAATACTGGTATTGTCATTATTCATTTTTCTATCAAACTTTAAGCTTCAAGCATCGAAGTACGCGACACAATAAAAAGAGATGAATCCTGGAATGCGGACACCGTGAAAGTAACCGCTGATATCACCGTCGCCAATGGCGTAACGCTTACAATCGGTGCCGGAACGTATGTGCAATTTCAGGGTAAATATAAGCTGAGCATCAGGGGAAGGTTATTGGCTGAAGGAACAAAAAAAGGACAGCATTATTTTTACAGCAAAGGATACATCAGCCAGGTGGGCTTCCATCTTATTTGACACTGTATCCCAGACAAATGATACGTCAAGGATAAAATATTGCCGTATTGAATATGCCGTCAGGGATTTCGGCGGTGGTATCTTCGTGAATTTTTTCTCCAAACTGGTCGTGTCAAATTCCAATATCACCAGGAATAAGGATTCCTACGACGGTGGAGGAGTGTATTGCGGAAAAAATTCCTCGCCTGTTTTGATCAACAACACAATTTCCCAGAACTGGACAATGAATGGTGGCGGAGTGAGCTGTTAGGAAGCATCCCCGATAATACAGAATAATATGATTACCAACAATTACACTTCCAAAAAAGGTGGCGGGGTATACTGCTCATTTTCCTCCTCTCCGATGATTTCCGGAAATACGACTTCCGGCAACAGCGCCGCTACACGCTATGCCGTTGATTCTGATGACGGTGGAGGTGGCGTTTATTCCTATAAGTCTTCACCGACAATTTCCGGAAACACCATCACCGAAAACAACAGTCTCAATGAAGGTGGCGGTGTGTATTGCAACGATCTCTCGGATGTCCTCAACGCATATCCCGTTCTGACCGACAACATAATTTCCAACAACACTTGCGAGGGCAGTGGCGGAGGGGTGCGATTTGATCATACCCACCCTGCGTTGATAAAAAATACTATTACAGGAAACTTCTCCTGGCATAACGGCGGCGGGATCTATCTAATAGTGATGATACTCTTACCATGCCCAACAACACCATCGCTAATAACAACGCTCCCAGCGGCAGCGCGTTACGCTTAAACTGCCCTTCACCGACTGTCACCAGCACTATTATCTGGAATAACAAATCCAGTGCATCCGGAGAAGGACCAATCTACCTGACCACAGCAAGCGCCGCTTCAAACTTTCTCTACTGTAATATCCAGGACAGCTTGTCATCCCTGTCCGGCCCGGGTTCCGGAGATGAATACAAAGGAGCATTCAAACACATCATAAATATCAACCCGCGGTTTGCAGACTCCACTGGCGGTGACTTCTCTCTTCTTTCAAATTCCCGTTGTATCAACGCCGGGATGCAAGACACAAGCGGCCAGGGTCTCCCGCTGCTGGATATTGCTGATAATCCGCGTATATTTGCGGATACAATAGATATCGGCGCGTATGAATTTCAGGATTATCCCGTAGCTGTAAATAAAGGCATGCCTTTAGTCAATTCACATTCGGAATTAATAATTTCAAACTTTCCAAACCCTTTCAGCAGTAAAACTGACATAAGTATCAGGATACCTGCAAAGGTAAAGGGAATATTCAATTCGTCTGGCCGGCTTGTAAAAACGCTTTATTCCGGTGTATTGAATTCCGGCGTCCACATATTTAACTGGAATGGACATGGTGATAATGGCAAACCACAACCTGCTGGATATTACATTGTCAGTCTTCAGTCAGGAGGAATGAAATCGAATTTGATGATTTTGATGGTAAACTGATATACGCCTGTATACGCAGCCTCAATATCTCAGACATAAGCGCTTACAGGCTTTTTTCAATATGATCTTGAGTTCCGGTCATACCGCCTGCAACTTTCAACTCTCAGCTAAAATATAAAATCCTGAATATCCCCTATCCTTCTGCAAGGAGTCAGCTTTATTCCACAGGAAGTTGAAAACCAGTCAGACTTTTTACCGGGAGGGGGAACAACGCACTCTTTAAAACCAAGATGAGCGGTTTCTTTTATGCGCGATTGCATATTGCTCACCATCCGTACCTCTCCGCCCAGGCCCAGCTCTCCGATAAAGGCTATATCCTGCCTGATCGGTTTATTGCGGAAAGATGAGAGTACAGAGGCGCAGATGCCCAAGTCAGCCGCAGGCTCAGAAACCGTGAGGCCACCGGCTACATTGAAGAATATATCGTGATCGCCCAGAAGAATCCCGCCATGGCGCTCTATAACCGCAAGCAGAAGCGAGAGTTTCCTGGGGTTGATTCCTGAGGCCACACGCTGAGGAAGCCCGAAATGCGACTTGTTTACAAGTGCCTGAAGCTCCACGACTAGAACACGGCTTCCCTCTAAAACCGGCACAACCGATGTTCCAACCTGGGGATTGTGCCTGTTTGTAAGGAAAAACTCAGAGGCATTGGATACTTCTGAAAGACCGGAATCGGACATGGATAAAAGGGCAATCTCCCCTGAGGGACCAAAGCGGTTCTTCACCGCTCTTAACATCCGATATTGATAGACGGAGTCTCCCTCAAAGTAAAGTACCGTGTCTACCATGTGCTCAAGGATCCGGGGGCCCGCGATAGACCCGTCTTTGGTAACATGACCTATAAGAAAAAACACCGTTCCGTTTTCTTTTGCGTAACGGAGAAGTTTCGCCGCACTGTCTCTTACCTGTGCGACACTTCCCGGAGCGCTCTCCAGTTCCTCTGTAAATATTGTCTGAATTGAGTCGATCACTACGACCTCAGGGTTGTGCTCTCCAAGAACAGAGAGAACCGATTCCACTGCAGTCTCAGTCACCACCTGCACCGGTGAGTCTCCGCACCCCAGTCTCCTGGCGCGCATCGATACCTGCTCCGGCGATTCCTCCCCGGTAACATACATGACATTCTTACCCGTAGAGGAGAGTCTTGAGGCAAATTGGAGAAGAAGAGTTGATTTGCCGATACCCGGATCACCGCCTATCAGAATGAAGGCGCCTTTTACAAGCCCCCCGCCAAGCACTCTGTCGATTTCATCAAATCCGCTTTTTGACCTCTCCGTGTCGCCAGGTTTACATTCAGAGAGAGGGCGTGGTTGAGAGATAGTTTGCAGGCTTGATGAGCGCGGGCCGCCTGAGGAGATCCTCATTTCGGTAATAGTGTCCCAGGCGCCGCAATTATCACACTTGCCGCGCCATTTGGAATAGTCCTGCCCGCAGCTGCTGCAGACATAAGCTGTTTTGCTCTTCTTGTTCATACAGGAAAATTACTGCTCGCCGCCAATGGATTTCGGCATTTTAAATTTGCGTTCCGTGGAACTTTCCTGACGAAGCTTGTTGAGATCGAAAGTTCCCGCGTAAGAGTCCTCTTCCTCAACTGCGTAGTGGAGCTTGCGCTGACCGCGTATGAACTGCTGGATATAGGGGTTTCTAGATTTACGGATCTCTGCCGGAGACCCGTCAAAGATTATTTTTCCTTCGTGGATCATTGCAATCTTATCAGCAATTTTGTAGGCTGAGCCGATATCGTGTGTAACCACAATCGATGTCATTCCAAGCTTATCCCTGAGACTGAGAATAAGATCATTAATCTTATCTGTCATTATGGGGTCAAGCGCTGAGGTAGGCTCGTCATACAGCATGATCTCCGGCTTCATCACAATCGCCCGGGCCAGCCCTACCCTGCTGCGCATTCCTCCTGAAAGCTCAGAGGGCATCTTTGACTTGAATTCCTCACGCAAACCCACCATCTCAAGCGATTCGCCAATGATCTTGTCGATCTCTTCTGTAGTAAGGTCTGTACGTTCCCTCAATGGAAAAGCCAGATTTTCTCCCACATTCATTGAGTCAAAGAGAGCGGCGCCCTGAAACAGTATCCCGAACCGTTTTCTTGATTTGCTAAATTCAGAAGGCTTCATATTGGGATAGGAAATAACCTCTTTATCAAGCAGTATTCTCCCCCCGTCAGGAAAAATGAGCCCGATAATATGCCTGAAAAGAACGGTCTTCCCGCTGCCTGACTGACCGATAATACAGATGATCTGGCCCCGGTTTATTTCCAGATTTATATCATCAAGCACAATCTGGTTACCAAAATGTTTTTTCAAGTGTTCAATTTTCAGCATATTTCATTCCGCTGCGCTGGTAATTAGCATCATCATCTTTCCCGCTAAGCAGCACCAATCATCCTGAGCTGTTGAGAGAGAATACCTTACATGTTAATTTTACAATATATTAAGGATACTACCAACTTACATTTATTTAACCGCTTATAATCCACAGAAAATTGCCTGAACCTCTAAGGATAAATTAACTGAAAGAGATCCAGCCATCTCTACTGGCCTTCGGGGGTTATTCCTTAAAACCCTCCGGTCTCATCGACCCGCTCTGAAAGATTATCAAACTTCGCGAAGTCTTTTATAAATGCAAGATGAGCAGTTCCGATCGGACCGTTTCTCTGTTTACCCACTATAATTTCCGCCTTGCCCCTCACTGTTTCATCATCTTTGTTGTAAACCTCATCCCGGTAAACGAAAAGCACTACGTCGGCATCCTGCTCAATAGCTCCGGATTCACGGAGGTCAGAAAGCTGCGGACGGTGATTTTCTGTTCGCTGCTCAACAGCACGGGAAAGCTGGGAAAGCGCGACTACCGGAATATCAAGCTCCTTTGCCACACCCTTGAGAGACCTGGAGATCTGTGAGATTTCCTGCTGACGACTCTCGACCTTTCCGGATGATCCCATGAGCTGGAGGTAATCAATAACTATGAGCCCCAGATTACTCTGAGCCTTAAGCCGCCTCGCCTTGGCCTTGAGCTCTAGAACCGTTATCGCGGGCGTATCGTCGATAAAAATCGGTGCCTCAGCCAGAGGACCTGCAGCCAGGCTCAGCTTCGGCAGGTCTCTTTTAGGAAGAGTACCGCTTCGAAGCTGATGCATGTTTACGCGCGCCTCGGAACAAAGCATACGCTGAACAAGAGATGCCTTTGACATTTCAAGGGAAAAAATTGCTGAAGGAGTCTTACCCTTGATTGCGGCATTAAGAACAAGTGAAAGGGCAAATGCGGTCTTTCCCATCGATGGGCGGGCCGCGAGAATAACCAGGTCACCTTTCTGCAGCCCGGTTGTCATCTCGTCAAGTTCGGTAAAACCGGTCATGGTCCCCTTGAAACTTCCTTTGGAATACCCTTCTATATCCTCGAATGTTCTGGGAAGAAGCTGCGCTACAGACTCGAATTTATTCTTTATCCGCGATTCTGAAATTCCGAATATCTTCGATTCCGCATCATCAAGTATAGACTGCGCCTCTTTTTCAACATTGAAACAATCGGTTGTAACTTCCCCGGCAATCGTTATCAACTGTCGCAGTGTCGCCTTCTCAAGCAGTATGGAGGAATAATACTCGATATTTGCCGATGTGGCTATGCTCTCTGCAAGTTCTCCGAGGTATGTAGCGTCACCTACCGACTGAAGCCACCCTTTTTTGCTCAGCACATCAGCAAGTGTGACTATATCGATAGGGATGTTCTTCTCGAACATCTCCCGCATGCAGGTAAAAATCTTACCGTTTGCACTGGAATAAAACATACTCTCATCAAGAATCTCAAGTGCCGCTACTGCGGCATGAGAATCGATAAGCATAGAACCCAGTACTGTTCTTTCAACATCAAGAGCCTGGGGCGGGACTCGGTCAGAAATCACCGTGGAGGCTGTATCACTTTTCTGCTGTACCATGTATTCCTAAACTTTCCAGTAATGTCTGAAATTTCTGCAGATCTTCCCATGCGGGCTTCTTGTATTCCGCACTCCGGAGAAGTGCTGCGGGATGGTACACCACCATCGTGGGGATTCCATTATAATCATGCACCTTTGAACGGAGTTTTGCAATACTATCGGCACTGCCCAACACTGCGTGTGCAGCTATCCTCCCAAGAAGCAGAATCGCTCTGGGTCTTAATATTGAAATCTGGGACAGAAGAACCGACATGCAGGCAAGAATCTCCGATG
>CAYLVN010000076.1:10288-10897 GCA_964387115.1 uncultured Fibrobacter sp. | reverse complement strand
AACTGAAAGGATCCTGGAAAACAACCTGGATCTGTTTTCTGAGCTCTCTTTTCTGCATGGATGTGAGATCTTCCCAGTTTACAGATTTTTCTTTCCAGTCCCCTACAGACAGCGCGACTCTGCCTGAGGTTTTGGGAACCAGGCCCAGAACAGCCTGGGCAGTGGTAGTCTTTCCGCACCCCGACTCTCCTACGAGCGCAAATATTTCTCCTCTGCGTATTTTGAAACTCACCCCGTCAACAGCTTTCACCACTCCGGCGACTCCACCGAAAACCCCTTTACGCACAGGGAAATGGACCTTGAGGTCGCTGATATCGGCAACAATAGATGAATCAGGTCTGCTTGTCATAAAGAAAACACCTTACATGATGATCAGGACTTGACAAAGTTAATTCGGGATGTTCATTTCTGCAGCGCTCCGCTGCCTGGTCGCATCTGGGATGAAAGGGACAGCCCGAAGGGATATTCTGCAGAGTAGGCACCTCGCCTGGTATCACTTTAAGCCGCTCTTTTTTTACCTCAAGTTGAGGAATTGTCTGGAGCAGATTTCTTGTGTAGGGGTGGAGCGGATTTTCGTGGATCGCCCGGCCTGCCCCCCTTTCCACGATC
>CAYLVN010000076.1:0-10278 GCA_964387115.1 uncultured Fibrobacter sp. | reverse complement strand
GCGGATTTTCAAAAAGCTCTTTACACGATGTAAACTCCATCACCTCTCCGGCATACATCACCATTACATTATCGGCAATATCCCCCACTATACCCAGATTATGTGTTATAAGAACCATGCTCATCGACTTTGTTTCCCGCAGATGATGAAGCAGATCGAGGATTTTAGCCTGTACAGTGACATCAAGCGCCGTTGTCGGTTCATCGGCAATAAGAAGTCTTGGCGAACAAACCAGAGCCATGGCGATCATCACCCTCTGGCGCATCCCGCCACTTAACTGATGAGGATAACTTGTCATCGTACGGGACGGGTCCGGAATTCCAACCTCAGAGAGCACCTTCTCCCCAAGCTCCTCAGCCTGCTTGCGAGGAATTGAGAGATGCTGATTTATGATTTCGATTATCTGGAATCCACAGGTATAAACAGGATTAAGCGATGACATAGGATCCTGAAAGATCATGGAAATCCTGCCGCCCCGGATATTGCGGATCTCCCGTTCCGGAAGCTTAAGCAGGTCTTTTCCCTCAAATAGTATGTTTCCTTTTTCAATCTTTCCAGGTGGATCCGGTATAAGCCGCATTAATGATAAGGCGGTCATTGTCTTTCCGCAGCCAGACTCCCCGACTATTCCAAGCGTACTCTTGTCGTCGATATCAAAGCTGACACCACGAACCGCTTTTGCAGTACAGCGATCAAGTTTGAAAGAAACGTGCAGATCAGAGCAGCTAAGACAGGTCAATCTTTTTCTCCGGAAAAGGTATCCTATGAAACTGCTTTATGGTACGGATTAAAACAACAGCATTGTATCACCTGAATTATGCACCCGGATCAGCGTAAATTGCACTTATCCTGCATACATATGTCAGGTATCTGATACATTCCTTCGAGTCATTATGTAAAAAACAGATCAATCAATGACTTAATGCCATTTTACGACTCTTTTGGTTCTCTTCTTAATACGGGAGTTTTAGAATTTAATTGAAGATTTTCAAAATCACTATCTTCGGGCACGGTCGAGTATAACCGTGCCATGCCGAGAACTACTCACATCCAAACAATCTCCTTACATCTTACATCTTACATCTTACATCTTACATCTTACAACTTGCAACTTGCAACTTGCAACTTGTGACTTGCGACTTGCAACTTGTAACTTCAAATTCCCTCAAGTTTTTTTATGGCCTCTGCCACCTCATGGTTTTCGCCTCCGGCCTTGACATACCTCTTGAAGAACTCTTTGGCTTTTTTATTGTTCACCATCTTTGCATAGTAGATATTGCCGATATGCCTCAACGCCTCAACCGGTTTCCCTTTTCCCTTTTTCAGTGCAGTCTGGAAAGCGCCGATTGCAGACTCATATTTTCCCCCGAGCTCAAGCTCAACACCCATGGTGTAAAGCAAGCCTGTGTTTTCCGGATAATACTTGAGGCCTCGTTCACAAATCTGTGCCGCTTCAATATGCATTTTCTGTTCCGACTTTACGTTTGCCATGAGCCCGTAGATTTCCGGATGTTCAGGACACCTCTTCTCAACTTCGTGGTAATACTGGAATGCCGACTCTGAATCACCACTTCCCTGAAAAGCAACGCCCAGATCTATCAGAAGCTGCATATTCAGCTGATCTGCAGCAGAGGCCATCGAAAGAGCCTCTATGGCTTCCTGAACCTTCTTCTGCTTGAGATATGTATGACCCAGTCCGGCCAGGTAATGGGGGTTCTGAGGATCGATTCTGCCAGCGATCCTGTAGGCAACCATTGCCGCTTCCGTATTGTTTTCTGTTTCGAATATTCTTCCCTGTGCAAGCTGCATCCATGCGGTGCCGTCATTTTTAAACTTTGTCAATAAGGCTCTGGCGTTTTTAAGTTCACCAAGTTCACAGTATACATCGACCAGACGGTAATTGGCCTCATTAAAGCCTGAGTTTCTCTGCACTACAGCTTCATAAAAGTCTTTGGCTTCAATAAACTTTCTGTCGTATGAAAGTGCACTTCCAAGCTTGAATGCACGTCTCTCATTATAGCCGCCCTTTTCCCATGACTTGAAGTAATTCCGTGCAGCATCCTTGAACTTGACATCTTCCATGCTCATATCTCCCAGTGCTTCAAAACAGCTTGCACAGGATGGATCAATTGAGAGGGCGTCCTTGAATACCTGTCTGGCAGGTTCCTTTTTCCCGGCCTTATAATAAACCTTTCCTGCCCAGTAAAGCACCTGTGCATCAGACATCCCCTTGCCAATTGCTACCGCTATGTTTTCCAGAGCCTCCTTCTGTTTACCAGAGAGAATTAGTGCATAAGCAACTGTAGACAGATATCTGGCATTATTCGGTTCACTTTCAAGGGCGGTATTAAGCTGCTCAAAGGCATCTGTATAATTGCCCAGATCAAGAAGAAGAGAGCCGTAATCAAACCTCGATCTTACATGGCCGGGGTTCAGTTTTATACTCTGGGCCAGATGCAGTTCTGCCTCATTCAGTATTCCTTTAGATAAATAGTAACGCCCGGCCTGATAATGCGGTTCCCATTCTCCGGGAGCAAATTTCAAAGCTGATTTTATCTGAGACAGTCTAAGACTGTCATTGCCCATCACCTCGTATGCCTGCGCCAGAAGAAGACGTGGTTTTACTTCCGATGGAATAAACTTTACAGCCTCTGTAAGCATCTTTATCGCTTCAGGGACCTTTTTCTCCTCAAGCATCAGAGAGCCAAGTTCAATTTTGATATCGTAACGCTTAGGGTCGAGTTTTATCCATTCTTTAAGAAAAAGAGCAAGAGAAGAGGTCTGTTTCAGGTTACGGTAACAGAGCGCTGTCAGCTCCAGAAGTTCGGTGTTTGATTTCTGCATGGCCCTGGCACGGCCCAGCGGAGAAATCGCCTTACTGTATTCTTCAGTCTTCACAAGTGACGTACCGAGCATCGAAAGACAGTCAAAGTCTTCCGGAAGAAGCTCTACGGCTTTTGTCAGTGGTTTTACAGCCTGCTCATAAAATTTTTGTTTGTAATAAACCACTCCCAGTTCTTTCCATGCAGAAGCATCACCAGCCGCACTGACCAGGTATTTATTGTAAAGTTCTGCAGCCAGTGCCGGTTCCTGAAGAGCCGCATAGGTCCTTGCCAGCATCTTTTTAAATGCCACATTCGCATGCGGAAACTCCACCGCCTTTTCCAGAACCGTTCTTGCATTTTTCCACTGTTTTGAAGCTATATACAGGTTTCCCAGCCTCTCATGATTTCTCAAATCATCAGGAGTTTCTTTAATGTTTTCCTCATACCTGGCAATAGCCTTTGAAGTCATCTGCTTCTTTTCGTAAAGTTCCCCAAGGTGGAACATGAGACCCGCGTCGCTGTCCTCTGACGGGAAACGGAGGTACCTTTCGTAAAAAGTGATGGCACTGAGTGTATCACCTGTTTTTTCATAAGCAGTTGCTGTAAGTTCCATTACATGCTTACTGTCCTGGTTTGAGGCCAGGAGCTTTGAGAGAAGAGGAATCGCTTCCTCATACTTCCCTGTTTGACAATACGACTCAGCAAGAACAAGCAGAACGTTTCCGTTCTGAAGCATTACAGCGCTTCCTGTCTTGAGCAGGGAGATGACTTTTGCATAATCTTTGTTTTTAAAGGCCAGAGCTGCATAAGAAGTATTCACATTAAAATCACTATTTCCATTATCAAGAAACAGTGCATAAGCATTTATAGCTTTTTTATCCATTCCGATTTTTTCAAACAGATGTCCGGCCTGGGCAAGGTACCCTGAATACTTTTTTGCATCAATCGTATAGAGAGCAATACCTGTTTCAGCTGTCAGGCTGTCCTTTCCGGTCTTCTGGTATACACCAACAAGTTTAAGAAGCGCCTGGCTGTTTTTACTGTCAAAAGAAAGTACCTTCCGGTAGGCTTCAACGGCCTTGTCAAACTTTCCAGCCTGCTCATAAGCATCACCGATGTACCCGTAAATAACGGCATTACCCGGACCAAGCGCACTTGCTTTCTTAAGCAGAATCCCGGCACCTGTCTGATCTCCATCCTTCAATGCGATGACTGCAAGATAAAAGTAGGCTTCAGGATGAGACGGGGAGAGTTTTGTCAATCTTGTATACTCAGTTTTTGCAGGGAACAGGAAATTCTGTCTGAAATAGAGCTGGGCGATTTTCTCCTGGACCTCGATATTTTCCCCATGGAGAGAACGCTCTTTTTCAAAATGAGAAAGTGCAGACTTAAGCTCATTTTGCTGCATCAGCACTTCTCCCATCATCTTGTTTGCGCCCTTTTCCTGTTTTTCTGAGAGTACCTCAGTAAGAAGCTTCCGTGCAGAAGCATAATTTTTCTGTTGGATGTAAATTTCTGCTACAGGCATCCGGCATGAGTTTTTCTCTTTCACCAGGGGCATTGCCATTTTGTAAGCATCAACAGCACGGTTGAAGTCGGATTTAAGAGAATAGATATTTCCCAGTGTCTTGAGCATTTCCCCATCTGAGGGATAAACTTTTAGATACTTTTCCAGATCAGCCACAGCCTTGTCAAGATTTCCTGTTGAGAACTCGAGCAGTCCTGTTGCCTTCAACAGCATCGCATTATCGCTGAACCTGATCGCGATACTTCTGAGAAGCTTCAGTGCTTCAGGTACATTCTGATTCATCTCAAGCGCTTTTGCAGTTTTCAAATAAAGTTCCAGATTATCCTGATTGACTTTAAGGGCGTTCCTGAAATGTGATACAGCATCTTTGTATCCACTGTTTTTAAGGTAAAGATCCCCGATCACCTCCTGAATCATCGGATCGTCAGGAAGAAGTTTTACGGCAGTTTTAAGATCCCCAAGTGCCTTCTCCTCCTGTTTCAAACCAATGTAACTTTTACCTCGCTCAAAGAATCCATAGCCGTTTTCAGGATCTACTGTTACAAGCTTATTTGCAATCGTGAAGGCTTCTTTATAATCTGATGATTTATTTTTCTGTTTTGCCATAAAATGCAGTGACAAGGGCTGGTCGGGACTGAGAGTGAGGATCTGGCTGTGTACATTCTGTGCCGGACCGTTCTGTCCCATGCCTTCATAGGAGAGCGCCTTTTCCAGCATAAAAGGAATACTCCTTATTCTATTTCTCTCACAATCTGCAATAACTTTCAAAGCATCCTCAAATTTCCCCGAAAGTCTGTAACTCTGGGTAAGCATATAGAAAAGCTCTGAATGGATCGGAACCAGATCAAGAAGTTCTTTAAGGTACTTTGATGATTTTTCATACTTCCCGGCTCTGAAGAAAGCCTGAGCGCCGGAATAATTTGCAAGCAGCATGAATGGATCCTTCGCAATGATCTTTTCATACTCTTTAGCAAGAACTAAATCACCCGGGTTATTTGAACCTTTCTCTCTGAGTATCGTTTCACCAAGTTGTTTGTTCAGTTTAAAGTTTTTACCTAAAACAGGAATCTGAAAGAATCTCTGTACCAGTTCTGTTTGATTTACGCCAAGCTTGTTCAGTACTGAAACCAGGCCCGAGTCTATCTGAGAATTGATCTGGTCGGCAGGAATCGATTTATCTGTATTTGCAACAACACTCTTGTCACTTCTTTTAATGATTTCCATGTAATAATAGAGTGTCTTATCACGTTCTGAGTATTCAATCTTTTGAATCATAAAATGAGAGGCCTGTACCTTTTCTGCGGCAGCCTCATACTGGGCATTACTGATTACCTCTCCTATCCGGGCCATTTCCGGAATGTGTTTAAGCATCTGATCTTCACTCAGGACTTTTATCTCTGCCAGTGGTTCAAGTCTGAATCGTACATACTGATCAACCAGGGCCACGGCCCATAAACTATGGAGGTTTCCCGCCATCCCTGCATCAACCGGTCTGGTCACAAGCAAATGAATCTGAGACTTTGGAGCCGGAGCGGCTTGCGTTAAAACCAACGCGACCAGAACCAGAAGCACCATTTTCAACCAACGCATTTATTTCTCCTCCTTTAAGGGTCCCTGATCTAATGGTATAAGCGGTTAAATCGAAAAATCAAGCAGTTTAAATCTGCTGCCCTCATTAGTCTAAGTCGTTGTCTTTATTTGATTCAGGTTAACACAAAGGAAAGAAAAACAGATCTGTTTCCCTGCTTTTACCTCTCTTTGTGTTCAGTGTATCCTGTGATTGTACTTTTTTACAGATTCCGGTAGTAAGTGTACTTTTAAAGGTGGGTTCCTGTCGACGGAAATATCAGGTAAGTTAAGATTTTTGTAGTCTTGAAGAAAAAACATGTGAAAATTCTCGCAAGTCGCAGCTCATTTCCGCCGCCGGCAGGTATGTTTTAAATTTTTTGAAGGAACAACGGTTTGCATTCCACCAGGAAGGTAATGGCAGCTGGAAGCTCACCAATAAAGGGCTTCCGGCCAGACCAGAAATCGTAAAAAGCAAACGAAAATAAAACTCTAACTATGATAAACAGATCAATTGGCTTGTCTAACTACACTGTCAGGAAATCCGGGATAGACCCAAGAGCACTATTCAATAGTATCAACTTTCATTCTCATCAGTCCCCTGCTGCTTCCCTTTGCAAAATCCATCAGCCGCTTTATATCGGCATCGCCCGGAAATGAAGATTCCAGTTTTAGTATAGCGTCACCAAGAGTGAGGCTTTCTCTGAAGATTATCTTATAAGCACGTTTTATGTTCTGACGGCGCTCTGAAGAAAAGCCATGCCTCTCCAGGCCCACCTTGTTTATCCCGATTATTCGCGTCTCTGCCTCTCCGCCAACCATCGCATAAGGAACGACATCCATAAACGGGCGGGTAACTGCGCCAATGAAAGCATAGTCACCAATTCTTGTGAACTGGTGAATTGGAACTATACCGCCGATAGTAACATGATTTCCTACCTCCACATGACCGGCCATCGCCAGACTGTTGGAAATAGTGACATCATCACCCAGAACGCAATCATGGGCAATATGACAATAAGCCATAATCCAGCAGTTATCACCTATCCGGGTTTCACCACGATCTATAGTGCCGCGGTTGATTGTCACAAATTCACGGATAAGATTGTTTCTGCCGATTACAGTTAAAGTCTTTTCTCCTGCAAATTTTTTATCCTGTGGAATCAATCCTATCGCGGCGCTTTTGAAAATACGGCATTCAGGTCCGATACGCGTGCCCTCCCCGATCATCACATGGGGGCCGATTGTGCAGCGGTCTCCAATTTCCACATCATTTTCTATAACAGTGTATGGCCCGATTGTGACATCTACACCTATTTTGACACCCGGCTCAATAATCGCGGTAGGATGAATACTGGTAGACATTTTCTATTTTCCTTTACAATATTTCCGGACTTTTTTACAGGTACCTATTAAAACCGCTCATGGTCAGACACTGCTCACCATGAGCGGTTTTAGATTCTAAGACCAGAATCTTTTTACTGCTCTCCAGCCTGTTCCCTTAAAGTTCAACTGTTAAGAGAAGAGTAATGACTCAGTCTGAAATCATTCTGAGCCGTACATTGCCATCATCTCTGCTTCACAGACAAGTTTATCATCCACAAAACACTTTCCTTCGAATTTTCCAATACCTCTCCGGAACTGAATCATTTTCAGTTCCATCCGTAAAGTATCGCCCGGCCTTACGATTCCTCTGAAACGGGCCTTGTCAATACCCATGAAAAGCACTTTGGGCGGTTCACCGTCTTTTGTCTTAGCCCCGTAAAGGCCCATTATTCCACCTGCCTGAGCCATTGCCTCAATCATCAGCACTCCGGGCATCACCGGGTTCTGCGGAAAGTGTCCCTGAAAGAAGTTGTCATTGAATGAAACATTCTTGGCCGCAACGATAGATTTACCGGGGACGATCTCCAGAACCTTGTCTACAAGCAAAAACGGATAACGGTGCGGAAGTATATTGAGGATATCCTCATAGCAGAGCTTGACACCACCATCTGCAACAGTCTTCTCAGCCTTCTGGTTCAGGTATTCTCTTATTTTTTTTGCAACCGCGATATTTGCGGCATGACCGGTACGGGCTCCAATTATGTGTGCCCGTAAAGGTTTTCCCAGGAGGTAAAGATCACCTATGAGATCAAGGGCCTTATGGCGGCAGGGCTCATTATAAAACCGCAGCTCTGTGTTATTGAGAAAACCGTTCTCACCGGGTTCAATCGCTCCCTTCCAGGCAAAGAGACGACGAATGTAGTCCTTGCGTTCATTTGTCAAATCCACATCCTGAACAACCAGAGCACTGTCAAGAGTACCGCCCTTAATGAGCCCCTGTTCACGAAGTTTTTCTATTTCAGACAAGAAACAGAATGTGCGTGCCGGAGCAAAGTCATTTACATAATCATCAAGTGAAAACATTGTCGTATACTGAGCGCCCAGTGCAGGGTAGTTATAATCAATCTCGAGGGTCAGACGGAAATGATCGAGCGGAAAAATCCCCAGCGCCACATCCCCCTTTACATACATCACAGGCTCTGATATCTCCAGGTACTCCCTTTCAGCCTGCTGTTCCACTATACCGGCCTGCTGAATAAGATTTACATAGGGAATCGAGCTTCCATCCATGAGAGGAATTTCCTGCGCATCCACCTCGATTCTGCAGTTGTCAATGCCAAGACCTGCCAGGCAGGACATAACATGTTCAATCGAATAAACCCGGACATCACCTTTGCCTATTGTAGTGCCGCGGGCCAGATCAACTACATTATCGATATCTGCAAGTATCTCTACTTTGTTCTCGAGGTCAGCTCTGATAAAGCGAATACCGTAATTTTCGGGTGCGGGATTCAGAGTAACTGTTGCCGAAACACCAGTATGAAGACCGGTTCCGGTTAAGGAAACACTCTTTGCGATAGTTTGCTGAAGGGACATGTGCACGAAATATCCTTTCAAAAAATTAACTGCTTGATATTATTACAAATGATTATTGTCTGAACATTTACTTCTTTAACTCCTGGATCTCATTTTTCAACTGCCTCACTTCTTTAAGCAATTGAGGAAGTGATACCTGCGCTGCCTCTATCCTGCGCATTCCCATAAGATCCCTGGCCGGATAACCTGTTATCTTTGATCCGGGCTCAGTACCCTTTGAAACCCCGGCCTTTGCCCCTACAAATGTGTCATCCCCAATTTCAATGTGGCCGACAAAACCGGCCTGTCCCCCGATAATCACTCTTTTGCCGATTCTGGTGCTGCCGGATATGCCCACCTGCGCAGCCATAGCCGAATCATCCCCCACCTGAACATTATGAGCGATATGCACCAGATTATCGATCTTTACACCTTTACCGATTAAAGTAGGCTCGAAATTACCCCTGTCAATAGTGGTGTTTGCACCAACATCCGCATCATCCCCTATTACCACATTTCCAAAACAGGGTATCCTCACAAAAGTCGTACCCTCACGGGCATTCCCGAAGCCATCAGACCCGATTACTGCCCCTGATTGAATAACAACCCTGTCGCCAATTACACTCCCATACCGTATAACAGCTCCGGAATCTATACGGCAGTCAGCCCCGATTCTGCAGTTTCTCTCAATTACACACCTCGCCGCGATTCTGCAGCCGGGCCCAATAACAGTAGAGGCCCCGATCACAGAACCGGGACCTATAGATACAGACGGGTCAATTTTTGCGGATGGGTCAACTACGGCACTCTCAGAGATGCCTTCAGAGAATAGAGGTGATCTGTCCTCAAAGAGCTGAGCGACCCTGGCGTAAGCCACATAAGGATCACTCACTTCAAGACAGACTTTGCCATGTACAACCGTTTCCTTGCCGACAATAATATATCTGGCAGGGCTTCTGGCAATCTCATCCTTGAATTTTGGACTCGACAGGAAAATTATGTCAGATTCAATGGCATGCTCAGGTGATCTCAGAGATGTTACTTCCGAATCAGACTCTCCCTCCGGGACAACAGCACCAATAACCTGAGCTATTTTTGAAAGTTTCACAAAATCACTTTTCCTTACTCAACTGAGCCAGAACTCTGTCGTTGAGATCGTAAGTCTTTTTGGCAAATACAATTCCGCCAGCTCTGGCATCAAAAATATAATCGTAGTTTTCCTCTTTGGCTATCTTTTCTATGATTTTGTTGATTTTTTCTATGATGGGCTTTGTCAGCTCTTCATTTTTAACCAGTGCTTCGCCCTTCTGACCAAATTTTTCCTGCAGAAAAGTCTGGTAGGATATCATCTTCTGGTTCAGAGAATCTTCCATCTCCTTTTTACGATCATTACTGAGCAGAAGACTCTGTTTATCAAGCTGATCTTTAAGATCTTTAATCTCCTTCTGCTTCTTTGAG
>CAYLVN010000075.1:4695-10985 GCA_964387115.1 uncultured Fibrobacter sp. | reverse complement strand
CCAAGGTGCGAAACAGCCAGATGGCTTCCACAGAGCGCACAGGGTATCCAGTTCATATTCTCATGTTTCTGTTTGTTCATAGGCACCAACTACCATGATAATGCTATAGATACATCGGTTTTTCAATACCATTTCTGAAACGGGGTTCCGAGGTTCAGCGTTCCGGGTTCAAAAGTTAAGAGGTTAAGGGGCCGTTCCCGGGAAACGCTGAACGCTGAACCCTGAACGTTGAACGCATTTCATCTCTGGTATAACTGAAGACCGAACATGGTCAGAAGTCCCAGGGCTATAAGAGCTGCTGCGATTCTGATCAGTGTCTCGATAAACTTATTGCCTGAAGGGTATGCCTGAGGCTTGGAAACCAGCGGTTCAGATAATCGTGGTGGGGGTTCTTTGCGGACCCCGCCGGAGGAAGAATTCCGGGAAGGTTTATTTGAGAGTATCTCTTTTAAGCCTTCTTCAAAATCATCTTCATCGCTCATAAATGGTATTTCCTTTGCTTTTAAATTTAACTCCGGGAAGCGTCATAAGCACAATAATGCAATAATCAAACCGTAAAAATATGAATAAGTATCTTTTTACCTTGACCTTAAAAACAAGATTTGGTTATTTTAACTTTCTTGATCTAATTAATCATCTGTAGCAATAATCGAAATAAGGGATGTATTTAGAACCGGTATCTTATCGAAAAAAAGTAGATCTCCATATCCACACTGTTCATTCTGACGGTACCAGTACTGTCAAAGAGATCATTGATGCTGCTTATCAGCGTGGCTTAGCTGCTATCTCCATCACCGATCATGACTGTACTGATGCTTATCCGTTGGCTTTAGAGCTGGGAGCGGCTGTGGGTTTAGAGGTTATCCCCGGTGTTGAGCTATCCAGCGAGGTCGATGGTAACGACATTCATGTGCTGGGTTTCTACATTGATCCTGAAAATCCCGCATTCAGCAGCAAACTTAAAGAGATGAAGGATGCCCGGTATGTGAGGGCCCAGAAAATTGTCTCAAATTTGAACGAACAGGGTATTGATCTGCGGTTTGATACCGTTTTGAGCATTGCCGGAGTGGGTGCCATAGGGCGTCCCCACATCGCCGCAGCCATGCTTAAAGAAGAGCTTGTTTACTCATTTCGTGAGGCTTTCGATAAATATATCGGTTATGGCCTTCCTGCTTATGTGGAAAAGCTCAAAATGAGTCCCAAAAATGTTTTTGACCTCATTAAAAACGCCGGTGGTGTTCCGGTGCTTGCTCACCCGGGTGTTACCCAGGTTGATGAGCGGATACCGGAATTTGTTCGTGACGGCCTTATGGGGATAGAGGTGTTTCACACTGAACACCCCAGTTGTGCTGAACGTCACTACATGCGTCTTGCCAGAAAACACAATCTTGCTTTTACAGGCGGCTCAGATTTTCATAATAACAATCACAACAAATCTGAAATCGGGTCGACTTCGGTTCCATATCTTACTGTAAACACTCTCAAAGACAAATTGGGCATTCCTGTCCAAGAGGTTTAAATGACCATCGTTCCTGTTATTCTCGCTGGAGGGATCGGGGAGCGTTTCTGGCCTCTGAGCAGATCCTCCATGCCAAAGCAGCTTCTTAAGATTACCGGCAAAAAGACTATGGCTGAGGAAACTCTGAACAGAATCAGTTCACTCTGTTCCGGGAAGACCGTTCCGCTGATAATTACAAGCAAAGCCATAGCCAGCAAGCTTAAAAAAGAGATCCCCCCCAGGGGCAGGTACGATTTGATCGTAGAGCCGCAGGGGAAAAATACCGCTCCGCCTGTGGCGCTTGCTGCAGCATGGATAGAGCAGAAGTATGGTGATGCGGTGATGATGGTTCTTTCCGCAGATCATCATATTTGCCCCAGAAAAGATTTTCTGGATGCCTCCCGATATGCGATACGGTTCGCTCAGGAGCTCGATTCTCTGGTGGTTTTCGGTATAAAGCCATCCCGACCTGAAACCGGATACGGTTATATCCGGCTGGGTAAGAAGATCGGAGAGTCAGGTGGCATTTCGGGTTATGAGGTAAAGAAGTTTGTTGAGAAGCCATCGGTGAAGAAGGCCGGGGAGTATCTAAAATCGGGTAAATATATGTGGAACAGCGGTATGTTTGTCTGGAAAACCTCGGTTATACTGGAGGAGTTCCGCAACCATATGCCGGAGCTGTTTAAATCTGTTCAGGCTCTCGCGAAGAAGGATTTTTCAAAAGCCGCGCTGGAAAAATTCTATTCAGAATGTATTAAGGAATCCATAGATTACGGGATCCTGGAGAAGTCTTCAAGAGTAGATGCTGTTGTGGGGCAGTTCGGGTGGGATGATATCGGTTCCTGGGAATCGCTGTGTCGTCTTCACGGGAAAAACGGGGAAGGATCTACTGTTGTAGGCAGGAAGATTTTCCATAAAGAATCATGCAATTCTATTGTGGTCAACAGGTCATCTCTTTCGGTGGCTGCAGTGGGAGTAAAAGATTCTGTTGTGGTGGTGACCGATGATGCGGTGCTGGTTATTGACCGTTCCAGGCTCGATGATCTTAAAAAGTATCTGTCTGAAATGAAAAAAGAGGGCAGTCTTCCACCGGAACTTTTCTAAAACAGAAATGCTGCTGAATTAGAGTTGATCAGCCGTATCTGTAAGATTTAATTATCCTGAAAGTCGCAGTTGGGGAGAATAAATTTTTTACTTCATCCAACTGCGATTTTTAGTTATTATAACCATATATGACTTCACCTTCTATCATGTTTGTTGCCGGGGATGTCTCCGGTGATGTTCATGCCTCCTCGATAGTCAGGGAGCTGTTTGCGGATTTCCCTCAGGCAAAGATCTGGGGTATTGGCGGTCCCGCTATGCAGGCTCAGGGTTTCTCAGCGATGCTTCCTTTTGAGCCGTTCAACAGGATGGGGTTTCTGGAGGTGGTGGCTCATCTGCCGTTTTTCCTGAGTGCCAAAAAAAAGGTGATTGATGAGATAAAGAGTAAGAGGCCCGATTGCCTGGTTCTGGTTGATTATCCCGGGTTCAATATGCCGGTGATGAAAGCTGCGCATAAATTGGGTGTTCCAATAGTGTGGTATATTGCTCCGATGGTCTGGGCATGGAAAAAGAAGAGGGCGGCTGTGCTTGGTAAGATGGCATCTCACATTGCCTGTATCTTTCCCTTTGAGGTCGATTATTTTACCTCGTATACATCAGGCGTAAGTTTTGTGGGGAATCCGCTTTCAGAGTCTGTTCTGTTTCAGAGGGAGAGAGAGCGTGTCTGGAATCATGACAGGGAGCTTACTCTTGCTTTAGTGCCTGGAAGCAGACGTCAGGAGATCGAGAAAGTGTTTCCTGAGATGGTGTCTGCCTTCAGGGAGTTGAAAAAGCGGTTTCCACTCTTGAAATGCAGGGTTTCCCGTTGTGGATCTATCCCGGAGGAGCTTTATCGCGGTGCAATGGAGGGCACGGATGCTGAGCTGTATACGGGCCCGCTCAGGGAACTTTTCTGCGAAACGGATCTTGCGCTGGTCACCTCCGGTACGGCTACTCTGGAAGCCAGTTTAATGGGAGTACCAATGGTGATTGCGTATAAGACATCGCTGGTCACCTATTCTATCTATAAGAAACTGGTTAAGATTCCTTTCATCGGATTACCGAACATAATAGCAGGAGAGCAGATTGTTCCGGAGTGTATTCAGGACGGGGCAAGTGGTGAGAAGATGGCTGAGAAATTGCAGGCCTTTATTCAGGATGCGGACCTTTATAATAGAACGATTGCAAAACTGAAGGGGTTGAGGGAGGTACTTGGATCGAGGAAGCCTTCGGTGGAGGTTTCAAAAATCATAAGAGATATTATAGGGCCCCTGAAAGAAAATTGAACCCTTGAGATCTAAAGATTCACAAGATTTATATCACTTAATTGCATAAAAGAGCCATATTTCTTTAAGAGGTTAAGTGGTATAATGTAAAAGAGAGCTTCTGACTTCTGCTGCAGGATGAGAGTTTGTTGTGAACAGTGCTATCCGTATATTTGTTCTCCTGACGGTATTCTACCTCTCAATAGATGCGGCTTATCTTGAGGGTGATTATATTATCGCCCGTTTTCGTTCGACCAGCCGTGATTTACCACTCAAGAGTTTCGGGTTGATAAAGGGTGGCCCTGAAGAGCATCTTCAGGAGCTGGATTCTGTGCAGCAGATTTTCAGCGGACAGGTAATTGTGCGCAGGAAGTATGATGGCGAGTACAGGCTTTACAAGGGATTTCTTGACACAGCGGCATTCAACCTCAAATCCAACCAGTACTATGCATTCCAGATCCCGGGATGGGCCAGGATGTCGGAGATGGTTCATTACCGTTTTTTCCGCGCTCCAACCGATAAGCCCGGCAGTGATGAAGACGTGGTGTTTTTTGATGACGAGCGCATTTACATGCGCCAGTTTTCCCGTCTTTACTACTTCCGGAATGGCAACTGGTTCTCTCTTGAGGGTTCAACATCACTTCAGCCCGGAACGATAAAGGTGACCTCCGAACCTCAGGGTGCACAGGTAATAATCAACGGCCAGGTCTCAGGCAAGGTTACTCCGTGCGATATAGAGGGGCTTATCCCCGGATCCTACGTCCTTGAGCTGTTTCTTGCGGATCATCATTTCTTCCGTAAATCAGTGAGGCTCTTTCCCGGTGGTTCGCTCTCGGTTTCATTTGAGCTTTTTTCGGATATGGACACGGTTTATATCACTGGTAAAGCTCCCCATGGTTCTCTGATTCTTCCTCAGCCCCCCTTTGACAACCGTTACATGATCGATACTGCATTTACAGATGATTACAGGGTACGGCTTCTTCCCGGGGAACACCGTATACGGTGGAATGGCGGAGCGCTGTATAAATCTCTGGACACGATAGTGACTATTGAAGAGGGAAAGGTTACGTTTTTTGATTATATGTTCAGAAGGCAATACGGGGTGTTGAGGGTTGTACCTGATCCTGAAGATGCGGAGGTTTGTATACAGAATTATAACTGTCGTATCGGGGAGCAGATTCTTGAGGTCCCTACGGGCAGGTACAATGTTTCCGCTTTTCACTACGGGTTCAGGAACCTGAGAAAAGAAGTGATAGTACTTCCGGACTCGATTGCAAACTGTGAGATGGATCTTGTTCAGATACCGGACGCCGATGGAGACGGTTTTATCGATAAAGTTGACAGGTGTCCCGATGTTTACGGACTTCACGACGGCTGTCCCAGGCAGAAGTTTGGTGATGCAATTGAGGGAAAAAAGCAGGATCTTCTCGAGTATGTCAAAAACGATCACTTTACAGCCGGTTTCTCCCTGATGGGAATGATACTCAGAATTCCCACCAGAAAGCATTTCGCCAGCTTTCTCTCAACATTTTCCAGTGGAAAAATCGGCGGGGTGAATAACTACCGCGGTCTGACATTTGCAAATATGGCCGAGTTCATGTATAAAGGCCTGTTTGCATCTGTGGAGCTTGGTCAATGGACCGCCGGACTTCACTACCAGCGCAGCGATACATTGCAGCTTCAGACACAGAATAATAAATACCTCGTTTACTATGATTCATTGATGGGAATTGAGCCGGTTCTTTTTCTTCCCGGTACCGCTGTTTCGCTGGGGTTTCACTACAACTGGTCGTGGATAAACATCGTTTACTCAATAGGATATCAGTGGGAGGATATCATACTTGATCAGATTTATGATGTGAATAAAAATGAGTATGCGCGAATCACATTCGACAATGACTGGTGGTTTCATCAGCTCTACACCGAGCTTGATCTTCACGCTGGAGAATTTTTCATTCCTTCTGTGTATTTCAAGTTTAAATTTCCATTCGGGCCTTTTATGAGGACCCGCTGGCATGTACTTCAGGCTGGTTTGCAGATAAAACTGGCTCCGCACATGTACAAGGGGAGAAAGAACAAATGAGGAAGAGTTCTGTTCTGCTGCAGGTAACTCTCTTTATTGCCGCCCTGCTGATTCTGGGTTGTGGTGGGGGTTTTAGGAGTGACAGCGAGGGTGCGGATGATCTGGGTCAGACGATTTTCGGCCCCGACTCGCTTCATTGAGCAGGTTCTGAGACAAAATCTGTAATTTCTTTAATATTTCCCCGCCATAAACAGGTAAACCGGTCAGGTGATTATTCAATTCCCTTACTCCGATCGGGTGTACACAAAAAGTAAACAGAAATTTGAGCCGAAATTCACTTATTCCACTCTGTGGTATTCAATTAACGTTATATTGGGATTAGTATGGTAAGTGGATTGCAGGCTGCTCGCTCCTGCACTGCATT
>CAYLVN010000075.1:0-4685 GCA_964387115.1 uncultured Fibrobacter sp. | reverse complement strand
GCCAGGCGGGTTTAGAAGAATGGCTGCAATCAGACCAACACTGCCTGTAAATATTCAAGGGTGATGAATAAAATACAAATCAAGTCGGGGGGAGAGGTATGCGAAGTCGTTATTTATTCTGTGTTATTTTCCTGATCGTATCTATTATCAATGCTCAACCCGGCAATCCGATTAATGTCAGGGGTAAAGTCACCGGCGGGAGTGAGCTGATCAGCGGTGCAGTTGTCACTCTTATGGGTGAAAATATCAAGGACACAACAGATGAAAATGGCGATTTTGAAATCACAAAGAGCTCTGTTGGTGTTATAAAATCAGCAGTTCCGCAAAAAGAGAGAATTACATTCAGGAATGGTATTCTGGAGCTGAGTCTTCTCAAAATGTCACCTGTGAAGATTGAAGTTTATGATGTGAAGGGGACGCTTTTAAAAAAAGAGGTATTACGGAACACCAGTGCAGGTGTTTACAGGATGAATTTTGCCGGTATCTCCCGTGCATCGGAGGTTCTTCTGGTCCGTGCTTCGATTGGTGACAATACGATGAGCTGCCGTTACCTTCCACTGCAAAACGGTAAATCGGTTTCGGGTGAGTCTGCCGGTATTTTCCAGTCACAGCGCAGCAGCGGTCTGGCAAAATTGACTGCTGTAGCGGATTCTCTTAAAGTGGAAAAAGAGGGATTTAAAACCAAAGTAGTGTTATTAGAATCTCATGATACCACGGTCAATATCTCACTGGAACCTGCGAATGCAAGTGGTGGTTTTAAAGAAAACCAGGGATCAGATTGTGCTGTAGGGACAATTCCGGGCACAATTAACAGCAATAAACTTCCAGACCCGTTTACAAAATTTGATGGCACCCGTATGAGTTCCAGGAGTGAGTGGCCCTGCAGAAGACAGGAGCTCTGGAAATTGGCCGAAAGGTATATGTATGGCGAAAAGCCGATGAATCCCGAAAGTGTTACCGGTACTGTGACAAGCTCAAAGATCACGGTTACCGTATCCGATAAGGGAAAGTCTGTCACCTTCTCGGTAAATGTTTCTCTGCCCACAGGTGGTTCCGGGCCATATCCTGCGATCATCGGCCTTGGAGGTGGTTTCTTCGGGTTCCCGCTGAATGAAACTGTTGTCAAGGGCGAGGGAGTTGCTACAATCCTTTACGATCCTTATGAAATTGGCAGTGAGTCGACTTCGCGTACAAATAAAACCGGCGCATTCTATGATCTTTACGGTAACAGAAGTAAAACCGGTTTGCTGATGGCCTGGGCCTGGGGTGTAAGCCGTATAATCGATGTAATAGAGCAGTCGGGCGGCGATATCATAAAAGCAGATGCAATCGGAGTCTCCGGATGTTCCCGCTTTGGAAAAGGGGCCTTTGCAATCGGAGTATTTGACCAGCGCATTGCCCTTACTATTCCATTTGAATCCGGAAGTGGTGGGGTTCCTATTTACAGAGGACTCTCCGGAGAGGGCGCCCAGAGTGCATCGAGTGCGTATGGAGAGACATACTGGCTGGGTGATGATTTCCAGCCGTTCACAAATAATACAAACGGTTTACCTCTGGATGCTCATGAACTGGTAGCGATGGTAGCTCCCCGTGGTCTGCTGATTCTTGACAATCCGCACATCGCTAACCTGGGTCCGAAATCGGCACATGTTTCAGCGCTGGGCGGTGCGGAAGTCTACAAGGCTCTGGGGGTAGGTGGAAATATAGCCTATATATCCAATGTGACCGATGGAGGTCATTGCGGATGGCGTAATGAGTTTGCAACGCCGCTGAAAAACAGCATCGCCAGACATCTAAAGAAATCAGACAATGCCCCCGATGGGGTGATAAATGCTCATTCCAAAGCCACAGGGAAGCTCTCTGACTGGATAACCTGGACCACACCTGTACTGGAGTAGGGGATATTCCGGAGTGGTTTGGGAAGTACATTAAATGAATAAATGTGAGCAACAGGGGTAAATAAACGGCCTGTGGCAGAAGATAAATATCTGATTACAGGCCAGACCTTTTCTCCGCTACAATGCCTCAAGATGATCTAACAGTAATCTGCTCCAGGGATCAAACTGCTCCCGGTTTTGATTTAGTTCACCGGTTCCGGAAAAACAGATGGCAGCCTCTCCATTACTCTTGTCAATCAAACCGTGCTGACGCAACCGGGCAACAAAGACAAGACCCAGGTGCGATTTCCCGAACAGAGTAGAATTATCATGCAGCAATCCGGAGAGTCTGAGATCGTAACCAGCCTCGATTCCGACATGATAATTCACTATATCAGCGGCTGATTTCTTCAGACCTTCACTCAGGAAGATGGTATTGCTCTCATCGCAGTCAGTTGTAAAAGTGAAGTGTCTTTACCGGCAGAGGAGTGTTCAGTCACATCTACCTCAATTGAAGCATAAAGGCGGTCAATTTCCTCCTGCGGCAGGGCTTTAAATGACAGTGTGCCAATAATCTTATTCAGCTCATTAGCATGAACTGTCAGGACTTCTTCTTTCATAACGAAACTCCGGATCTATCAAATCGTTAGTTGTATACCCGAAAGCGTACATCTATTTTAATGAAATATGTCTCAAAACAAAACTGATACAAACATTGACATCGAAATTCGCAACCTGAAAAGAGAAGATCTCGACCAGTTGCTCTCTCTTTACACATATCTGCATCCCGAAGACGATCCTTTACCAGGCAGGGAGCAGGTTGAGCGAATCTGGGATAAAATCGTCAGTGATGAATCACAGATTTATGAGGGTGCATTCGTAAATGGAAAACTGATATCTGCGTGTAACGCTACTGTCGTGCCTAATCTGACCCGTGGTGCCCGTCCCTTTGCGGTAATTGAAAATGTGATTACACACCCGCATTACAGGCGGAAGGGAATCGGTTCACAGGTAATGAAGACAGTTTTAGATACATGCCGGGAAACGGGTTGTTATAAAGTAATGCTGATGTCAAGTAAAAGCCGGTCTGAGATACACGGGTTTTACGAGTCTCTGGGTTTTGATCGGAACTCAAAGCAGGCTTTTGTGATTAAGTACGACTGACATTCATAATCTCACTTGAAATGGAATTGCCATTATGAGTTCAGAAGAAAAGGAAGAAAGACCACGTTCATCAGTTCTTCGCCGTTTTTTCCTGATGCTTTCAATCGGGCTGGTGTGTCTTCTGTTTTCTATTCAAGCCTTATTCAGATCGATGCTCTGTTTATGTCCTTCACAGATTTTAGCTATGGCAGGTTTGCTCTTTTTAGGAGCAGGTCTGATAATATATAGCATTTACATGCTTGTTGAGGATGCGCGATTAAGGAAAATCAATCTTGAAATAGAAAAGGAAAGTTAAACTGAAAGCTGCTGATATCCACAAAGTGAAACAGTAGAAAATTTATTGAAAACTTTAAATGGAAAGGATAAAAAATGGGTGAGGACAAAACATATCAAAACCTGATGGCTGCATTTGCCGGAGAATCACAGGCAAACAGAAAGTATACTGCTTATGCAAAGAAGGCTGAAAAAGAGGGAAAACTGAATGCGGCAAAGCTTTTTAGGGCTGCTGCTGATGCCGAGACTATTCATGCGTTAAAACATTTCGAGGTAGCGGGCAAAATCGGTTCAACCGCGGAAAATCTCAAGGACGGGGTAACAGGGGAAACCTACGAATATAAAGAGATGTATCCTGACTTTGTGAAGGAAGCTGAAGCAGAAGGAAACAAGGCTGCTCTCATCTCATTTACTTCGGCGATGAAAGCGGAAGAGGTTCATGCAGGGCTTTATCAGGATGCATTAGAGAACATTGATAAGATAGAAGAGGTTTTCTATTATCTGTGCCCTGTCTGCGGAAATATCGAGAAAATGCAGCCTGAAAAGTGCAGTATCTGCGGTGTTCCAGGTGCCAAGTTTATTAAATACTGATTTCCAGTTACCAGAACTGGTGTAAAGCCGGGGAGGCAGGATCGCATCTGCCTCTCCGGTGATCTGTATTTTGAAATCCCGGGTTTTACAATCCTATCTGCTTCCGCCGTAAACAGCGTAGTTGTAATATTTCCATACTACATCGACATTTCGAAACCCGATTTCATTCAGCCATTTCAGGTGTTTCATCAGTGTAGCAGGCCTGTCTTCCTCTTTATACTTTACGATCCATTTATTTTCAATCTCATCGAGAGAAACGCTCCTGTTCATGAAATCTTTCCATTTTCGCATGTATAGATTCTGAAGATGTTCACCTGAACCCAGTACTACGTCGGCATTATAAAACACTCCATTGTCATTTAATGCATTATAGATCTTCCGGTAAAAAGACCTCTTTTTTTCATCTTCCGGCAAGTGATGAAGTGCAAGAGATGAGATTATCAGATCGTATTTTCTGTCAAATTCAAAAGTACAGAAATCCCCAACCCTGTATTCGTGCCCTTCACCCAGTTTTGCCTGAGCCATTTTTATCATGTTCTCAGCAATGTCCAGGCAGGTAATCCGGGAATTGGGGAACCTCTCCCTGATTTTACAAGCGATATTTCCGGTTCCGCAGCCTAAATCGATCACTTTAATAGGATCATCTTTACTGAAAGGAACAGAAAGCACCAGAGATTCAATCATCTGATCGTAAAAAGGAATCAGCTTGAGAATGATCTGATCCTTCTGGATAACAACATCGGATTTTTTGCAAATTCGAAGAATGCACAATCGTTGATT
>CAYLVN010000074.1:0-10993 GCA_964387115.1 uncultured Fibrobacter sp. | reverse complement strand
AATAATCGCAAGTTCCTCAAAAACCATGGCCCCTGAGCCAAGCACCCCGGCATCTTCACCCAGCTGTGCAATAACTATTTCGCATCTCTCCCAGATCGCCGGCCAGCAGTAACGTGGCGTATATTTTGAAACAGTGTCTACTATAACCTTCCCGGCCATCATCACCCCTCCCCCCAGGATCACACGGTCCGGAGAGAGCGCATTAAGGGTGATACCTATCGCCCGCGCCAGCATGTCACAGGCGATCTCATTTACATTCATCGCCACAGGGTCGTTCTTTTTGACAAAATCGTAAACCATTTTCGATGTCACTGCGGAGGGGTTTCCGTTTACTTCTTTTGTAAACCGGGTCTCATCTTTTCCCTTCTTTTCCGCACTCAGCTTTTTTGCCAGGTTGACTATTCCCGTAGCGGAGGCATAGCGCTCAACACACCCTTTCTGACCGCAGTTACAGGGAATACCGTTTGTTTCAACTACAATATGACCCAGCTCCCCTGCCATTCCATGGGTGCCCTTGTAGAGACGGTTTTCGATAACGATGCCTCCCCCGATTCCTGTACCCAGTGCAAAGCAGACTGAATTTCTTACCCCTTTACCTGCCCCGTATTTCGCCTCGGCCAAAGCAGCCACAGTGACATCATTTGCGGCAATAGTTTTCAGCCCGAACTTTTCGAGAATCGGTTTATAGATCTGGGTGCCTTTCCAGCCAGGAAGGTTTTCTGCGCCGCCAAGAACAGTCCCATCGTCATCAACAAATCCCGGAGTACCGATTCCAACCCCTGAGATATGATCTTTTGAGCCTTCCTGCGCGATCAGCTTTTCGATAAGAACAAGAATGTTCTCAAGCACATGGGCACCGCCTTTTTCCGCTTCGGTAGGCACACGGGTCAGGTGACGGCCCTGTCCCTTATCATTCATTATTATTCCCTTGAGATTTGTACCGCCCAGATCAATTCCTATGGCTGCCTTTTCCATTAAAGCCTCTTTATTTTTCGTTGTACCAGTGATTTCCGGTCAGGCCCGGTGTCGATAAAAATTAGTTTGTGCCTCTGGTTTTTAGTGTATTTTTGACTCACACCCTGGAATGAAAAAAGCATATATGATCAGATTTATAATTGATTCAGAACATGACCCGGTTTTCAACATGGCAGCCGATCTCTATCTTCTCAGCAGATGTACCGCTGAGAACAGGATTTTTGTGCGTTTTTATGGCTGGAATGTGCCCTCCATAACCGTCGGATATATGCAGAAAGCCACTGAAGTCCTTGATATTGAAGCAATTAAGAGAGAAAATGTCTCCTGGATAAAACGCCCCACAGGGGGCAGAGCCGTACTTCATTTTCAGGATCTTACCTATAGCTGCATCTTTCCCAGGAAGATGAGATACATGGGGTCCACGGTTCAGGAAAGCTATAATGTGATCACAACCTGTCTGATGGAGGGCTTGAAAGAGGCAGGTATAGACTGTCAGAGTCACGACTCCTACGATCAGCTGCTTGAGGTCAGGCGCGAGGTCAAATTACCCTGTTTTCTTGCCCCCAACCGCGATGAAATAATGGTGAACGGGAAAAAACTGGTCGGATCCGCTCAGCGCCGTACAACCATGGGGGTGCTTCAGCATGGATCTATTCCCTTGACTGGATATTTCAGAAAGCTCCCGCTATATCTGAATATCTCCGAGAGAGAACGGCTTGTCCAGATGCGTCTTCTGCTTCAAAAAAGTGTCTGTACGGCGGAAATAAACCCTGAACTGAAATCATCAATACTGATAGAGTCACTCAAAAACGGTTTCATCAAAAAGATCCCGTTCCCATGGGTAGAAGAAAGCTGGAGCGTTGATGAGATTCGGTCAATCAGAAACTTCAAGATAACAGAGGAGCAAATTCAGTGAACAAACCGGCCGGGGTTTCTTTTGTGGCAGGTCAGAGATGGATCAGTGAGATGGAGCCGGAACTTGGTCTGGGCCTCGTTATCTCTGCAGATTTTAAAAGAGTGACAATTTCCTTTCATGACGGAGCCACCACACGGGTTTTCTCCAAGGAAACCGCACCTTTACGAAGAATAGTATTTAAACCGGGGGACACAATCAGAACTGCCGATGGAAAGCAGTACACTGTGAAATCGGTGGACAATCCCGATGGGGTCATTACCTATCAGACGGAAAGCGGACCGGTTCCTGAAACAAGTCTCAGCGGCTCAAATATCATCTCTGCTCCCCTGGACCGTCTTCTTGCGGCACATACCGACAGCAGTGATGATTTCAACCTGCGTTCTGAGATTCTCGATCTGCGTTACAGAATCAGCTCTTCACAAGTAAGAGGATTTGCAGGCGGCAGAATCGAGCTTATCCCTCATCAGCTCTATATTGCCCATGAAATATCATCAAGATTTGTAAGGCGCACGATGCTTGCCGATGAGGTCGGGCTGGGCAAAACAATCGAAGCCTGCCTGATACTGCACAGACTGCTTTTAAGCGGGCGTATTTCGCAGGTCCTGATCGTAGTTCCGGAACCGATGATAAACGTGTGGTTCGTCGAACTTCTGAGAAAGTTCAACCTGCTTTTCTCAATTGTGAATCCTGATGATGAGGAGGAGGAAGGCGAATCCGACCCATTCTCCAGATCCTCACTTGTTCTCACCGGACTCCAGACTCTTGTACATAAAAAGGATCTGCTGCCCGATGCACTAAAACAGAACTGGGATTTGCTCATAGTTGATGAAGCGCATCATCTTGTGCAGGGAACACCGCAGTTTGATGCTGTAAAGTCACTGGCTGAAAAATCCGGAGATGTCTTTCTCCTTACCGCCACACCTCTTCATTTCGGTGAGAAAAATCATTTTGCCAGACTCAAGCTGCTTGACCCATCGCGATATTCCGATTTCAACCAATTTCTCAACGAAACCGGCCGTCACAGAGAGGCTGCCGAGATTACAGGACACATTCTTGACGGTATACCACTTTCAGAGGATGAGGCGGTGCGGCTTGCAAAGCTTCTGGGGATGAAGAGGGCTTTCTCAGCAGATGTAAAGAATTTATCGCCCGATGAGCGAAGAGAAATAGTCTCGATGATCATCGACCGTCTGGGAATCGGACGGGCCCTCTTCCGCAACACACGCGCGGCAATCGGAGGGTTCCCGGAACGTGAAGCTGTGATAGTGGAACTGAAAGCAAGTGAAGAGATTCAAAGATGGGTGTCTACTGCTTTCAGTGAAGATCTTCTGAAGAAAACTCCGCAGAAACGGTCGCTTGTTGGTGATCCGAGAGTCGAATATGTTGCAGAGCTCCTCAGGAAAAGTGGTGAAGAAAAGATACTGGTAATCTGCAGATGTAAATATACCGCGATCTCACTTCAGGAATCTCTGCTGAAGGTTATCAATGTTAACGCGGCTCTTTTTCATGAAGACCTCACTTTACTTCAGAGGGACAGAAATGCCGCCTGGTTCTCCGAGGAAGAGGGGGCAAGAATTCTTATCTGTTCTGAAATCGGCAGTGAAGGCAGAAACTTTCAATTCTCTCACCGTCTGGTCCTTTTTGATCTTCCATTAAGCCCGGAGCTTGTCGAGCAGAGAATCGGAAGGCTCGACCGTATCGGTCAGAAGAGTAAAATCACCATTCATCTTCCTGTTATCAAGGATACCCCGGACTACTTTCTCTGTCGATGGTTTCATGAGGGACTGGGCATCTTTTTGAATACGGTCCCTGCCGCACAGGAGACTTTTGAGCAATACTTTGATGAAGTAAGCAGAATAATCACTGAGAACCGCTATAAAGATGGCGATACGAGCATCGATGAGCTTATCAGCCGGACCAGAAAAACCGTTGAGGAGATCTCTGAGAGGCTCAGTGCAGGAAGAGACCGGCTTCTTGAGCAGCATTCGTTTCGCCCTGAGGAAGCATCAAGGCTGGTGAAGGAAATTCAAGCACTGGACAGGGATCAGGCACTGAAATCACTAATGAGAAAGCTCTTCAAATCAAGAGGAATACTGGCAGAGGAGTTTCATGAGGACACCTGGAACCTGCTTTCTGAATCACAGCTTGACGAGTCGTTTCCGGGTCTTTCATCGGCAAGATCGATTGTGACTTTCAACCGCAGCAAGGCTTTACAAAGAGAGGATTATGAGTTCCTGACCATAGATCATCCTGCGGTTACCGGGGGAATTGACCTTCTTATCGGATCAGAGTCGGGAAACGCCTGCTTTGCTGTACGCAAGGATGACAAGAATCCGGGGCTTTATCTGGAATGCGTTTTCACCGTTAAATATGTCGCGCCTGCCTCCCTTTTTGTAAATCGTTTTCTCCCCCCGGCTGTTATCCGGGTGCTTGTGGATAATAAGTATGAGGACAGGAGCGATTTACTTCAAAAAAACTGGAACGCTTCACTTGAGAAACTGCCCTCATTTCCTCTTCTTCAGAGGCCGGAAATCAGGCAGACCCTTATACCGGTGATGCTGGAAACTGCCAGAAGCATTGCTGAGGAAAAGAGCGATAAAATAATTGAACAAGCCCTGGCCAGAGTCAGAAACATCGCCGGATCTGAAGTCAGGCGGCTGAAATCTTTAAAAGAAACCAACCCATCTGTTTCACAGAAAGAGATTGCGCTTGCAGAGAGTGAACTGTTTCGACTTGAAGAGGCCGTATCTGCTGCAACTGTGGATTTAGACAGTATCAGGCTTGTGTGGAGTCCGGGAAAAAGGGGATGAATTTGGAAGAGGGTGCCCCCAATACAAGTAGTAATATTAACCAAGATCTTTTGGAAGAGGGCGTTCCCTCTTTCGCGCCAGCCCGGTTAGGAAACCGGTCTTGCGCTATCACCCCGTGTTGTCCACCAGTTGTGAAGGCAGGTAAATTCATCACATTTGCAAACGTCCTTGCAGCCGCACAGGCGAACTGGTGGTAGATTAAAATTATTATAGCCTTCAAGAATAACGATGTACAAGATTCCCCGGGTTATTGACAAGTACAAAGTTAGAAAAGACTGGCCTGTGACATGAAGTTCCTACATAACGGTTTAATTTTTTGTAATGTTATACATAATGAGTATCTAAAAAGAAACAAAAATAAACCAAAAACTTCTGATTTGAATGGCCTGGAACCGGAACCGTTGTCCGCTGGGGCCGAAAAGTGGAATGAAAAGCCCCGGTTTCATCCGGTGTAATGTTGCTTTTCAGTGTGCCGATTTAAGCTTCTCGAACTTTACATGCGGCTGATACCCGAGCGCTTCACCGACCCGCCGCAGAAACGAAAGGCTCAGGTTCCGGTACGTGCCGGATTCAAGCCTGGCGATGCACGATTGTGATGTGTTCACCTTCTCGGCAAGTTCCTTCTGTGTCAGTCCCTTTTTTAGCCGTAGATCAATGACCTGTTTTGCTATCTCGAACTCCTCTTCGAGTGCATCTGTTTTGACTGCCAATCTACCCGCACCAACACCAACACCGAAAGAAGCAGTAGTCGTAATTGCTTTTATAAGATTCTGTGATAGATAGGCATCAGTGTACCCAAGCCCCAATCCTATGAAACCTGTAGTACCAAAGTGCGACTGCACCTAACGGTGGATTTATGAGAAGAAGACCAAGGGAGCCTGCTGTTAGTATGTCATTTACCGTACTTGTAAATCTGACTGTTTCAAGTATAGGTGAAGTTCCACTATTTGGGGCATTCGCACACCCGAAAAGAAGTCAAAGAACCACTTAAAATCACGATATTTATTTGTGAACTTTGTTCCCTAAACAATTCTTAATAGATTCAACTGCTTCTTTGTGATTGCTGTAGAGTCCATTAATTGCTATTAAAACTCGGCGACCGCTCTCATCTCTACCATTGACAACATTGCCCCAATGTAAACCCCACCCCCAATAAGAAAAATCTTCTATTGCATCCCACTTGCATCGAACTTCGGTGCGAACGACTTGAAAATTAAACAATCGAAGCGAATTAATTTTTGCTATACCCATATCATTAATCAATATTGTCGAATTGGGTAAAAAGAAAAAAACATAAAGGGTTACACCAATAATAAAAGCAACTCCTAAAAACAATATTTTTGGTGGAAAAGAGATACTACCAAAGCGGAAATATGAATCAATAACAGCGGAAAAAAATAGGACGGGAATTGCATAGGCAGCTATCGCTATAATAGTAATCACTATAGCTTTTAGTTTGATTTGTATGCACATCATAGGTGTATTCATCATCGGATCCCGTAATAATTAAGTGCGGCAGAACCCAAGGCATCGGCAGCCCATGCCCCACCTCCAATAAGCAAAGAGGCTCCAATTGCGGCAGGTACCGTTGCGGGAGCAGTTACTATTCCTATACCAATTGCACCACCAGCAATGCCCAATTTAAATGCACCATGCCATGGATCACCACCAACCATAGCAGAACCACCATCAATTAATCCCAGACCTGCACCTAATACGACACTTGCTCTACCAAAGAATCTTGCAGATTGTATATAGCTTGCACGAGTGTTAGCCATTCCAAGTAATCCGTTCCATCTTGAAATCGCAGGTGTTCCTTGTGCTTGAAAATGATATGCTCCGTTCTTTACATTCTGCATAACTTCATCTGCAAGACCGCCATAATATGCATTACTTGCGTCAAATGCAGTACCTGCAATCGTACCCATAGCACCCGCTACGCCAGTCAGTGCACTATTTGAGGCTGCAACGAAGTTACCTTGAGCAAGAGAAATCGCTCCGCTACCAATATCTGCAAATGCACCTACGCCAGGAACAAAACCTGCCACATTAAGAGTTGTCTGTATAGCGGGTTTTCCGATCCCATTGCATCTATTCTGCCGTTAAACCGCAATTTTGCTTTTGCCTCATTGGAATAGATCATCCCGTTATCCATGTAAGCAACCATACGTGATTCGCTTTGTACGATTATCATTGCGGAAACATCGCTTATTGTGTTATCGGATATTCTTGCACTTTTCATTTACAAATAGCTTATTAACTGGATCTTTCAATTATTATAATCATTTGACTATTTTCACGAATACTTTCATTTTTCCCTATATTCTAACTCACACCCGGTTTTCTCTTGCACTATTTTTCTCTTCTAATGGCTATTTACAAACAGAAGTCCACTTAAATAATTAGCGCCATCATTTTGATTGTTAGCATAAAAATCGATCGTGACGGAACGGGTATTGGCGCTATCTAAAGCAGTGTCACTTCTTCTTGATTTAGCGATTCTATTATAAATCCTTTCACCAAATAGAACTTGATTGGCATCTTCTGCTGTAATATATGCTGGATATATTGCAAATTTCTCATTTTTAGACCAACTTTGTGGCTTATCGGTGCGCCGAAGAAACGGATAACCTTCGTATGTCAATATTGTATTATAGTCATTGGCAATTATTGCCAATGCTGCAGCATTACTATTTGTATCGGTGAAATAATAATAGCACTTACTAAAACAGTCATATAAGATTGACACATCAAACACACTTGTTTTTTCTGAAGAGCTATTAGGTAATTCTACCTGATACACACAATTCATATTGTTAGAATCACACTCATTCTCTTGGAAAACTGTGCACTCATTGTAACTTGCATTACAAATCTTCTGCAATTCATTAAAACTCATATTGAACTGCTCATCAATATAGCCTTTATTGAAATCAATATATACCACCTTGTCACCATAGACAAAATTCGGCTTTGTATCTTTACAGGAAAAGACCATAAGGGCTATCAAACTAATAATTAATTTTACGATAATATAGTACATATAGGAACCTTCCGTATTTGTGTAAGCATCCGGTAAACCCCATATAGAATTCCTGAGAATCAAAATCCATATTACTTCTATTCTGTAAAATAATCGAATGGAGGAATATTTGGACTTGAGTATTATCGATCATAGCCGGTGAAGGCACTCCCATTAAAGTATAATCCTCGCCATCATTTGATGAATCGCCAATCACCATTTCAATCAGATTCGGAACACAATCACCGTCATCATCCTCATCCGGGTCCACGCAGTTGCTCACCAGCACCGCATCAGGTTCGATAGTGATGCTCTTTGCATAAACCGCGTCTTCGATATGGGTGCGACAGCAGATAGACACGGATGTGTTAGGGTCGGGGCCGAAAAGTGGAATGATACAGCCTCGGTTTCATCCGGGGTAATGTTGCTTTTCAGTTTGCCGATTTAAGCTTCTCGAACTTTACATGCGGCTGATACCCGAGCGCTTCACCGACCCGCCGCAGAAACGAAAGGCTCAGGTTCCGGTACGTGCCGGATTCAAGCCTGGCGATGCACGATTGTGATGTGTTCACCTTCTCGGCAAGTTCCTTCTGTGTCAGTCCCTTTCTTAGCCGTAGATCGATGACTTGTTTTGCTATCTCGAACTCCTCTTCGAGTGCATCGTATTCTTTGCGGAACTCCGGGTCTTTGAGTGCCTCTTTCAGCATTTCATCGTAGTCGTGTACTTTCATTTTCATAAGCCATACTCCTGCAAAAATTCGTTCCGTATTCGCAATGCCCGCTGTATTTCCTGTTCGTCCGTCTTATCAGTCTTTTTGGTGTACCCCGACGTGCAGACGTAAAGCTTTTCCTTGTGATGAAAGTAGAAAAGCCTGCATATATCGGTTGCCACCTTAACCCGAAGCTCTTTTAGCCCTTCGGCATTCTTGAGCATTTTCACGTGTGGCTCTGAGAGCCTGAAGCCGAGGAGCTTGAGCAAGTCGATTCCCCGGTACACCTTTGCCCGCATTTTCGGGTTGAACTGCGGATAAATTCGTGCGCCGGGGGCAATACCTTCACTTCAAAGTTCATGCACATAATATACCAATATTGCGATAAAATACAAGATTTATTTTCTTCCCCTCGCGGATGATACTTAATTCGGTATCAATAAGAACTTTAGTATTTCAGTCATTAAGTTATCTTCGGGGCACTAACCTTTGAAATAATTCTCCTGCGGCCACCGTTATGAAGGAGTGCCCTACCGTAAAATTCATCCTTAAGTCCAGCCACTGGCTATATAAGAAGAAAAAAGTCCGTCCCTAATTCTCAACTCAGACATAGTCTAAAGGTAGAAACCTGTTTTAAAATCAAAAATCTGCTGTAATCTTTCCTCATATTCATTTTCATTTAATCTGTTCTTAGTCATCATCGATAGCCAGTTGTGATGTAATATTCTCACGAGTTTCGTTACGGAGTATTTTACTGATAACCTCTTTTGCATTTTCGTCTTTTAGAATCACCGTGACATCTTTTCCTGCCAGGACAGCTCCGGCTCGTTGAACATCAAACTGCACAGATTCAAAAATCACTGGATAATCAAAAAGTCTGGTAGAATTTTCAAATAAATCCTGGTAATGTGAAAAGATCAGTTCCAGATCCTGAGCATCTTTTTCCGCTCTGCTCTTAGCCTCAGACCATGAAATCAGCTTCATTATAATCAGACCGGCAGGACTGGCGACAGGAACAGTAATATTCGAATTTTCTGCAAGTTCGCAAATTACCCCAACTCTATTACTGCAAGTTTATACGATGTATTAAAAATTTATAACTGCTTTAAGTAAATCGTAGGGAGGCTTAAAATAGTTTTACCTCGTTCACCAGTACCGCCATCAACAATTGCACCCTTGGCAAAAACACTATCTATAGTGGCAAATCCGGTTTTCTCATAACGAAATCGTAATTCTATTTCACCGGCGGATGGACAACTATAAGTTCTTTGTGGTATAAGCCACCCCTCATATGAATATTTGCCGTTGCTATCGGTACGAAAAGAATGACTTATGCTATCCTGTCCTTCTTTTTTGTCCCCGAAATTATAATGGAGTTCTTTGACTTTTACTTCTGATAATGGCATTGAGTCTCTTTCGCTTTTAACATATCCAACTACATCATACCCACACGAATCATCACTGTTACAGCCACAGTTAAGGCACATAAAAAATGTTAAGTTAAGAAACAAAAAACTATAAACCCAAATCTGTCCCATACATCTCCTCATAATAATCGCTTGCCCCTTCCCAAATTTGCATTGTGCCTATGCCAGGGACATCCGGCACCAGTGGAAAAACATCCTCAAAAGTTGTGAATGTCAATATCTGCATTGTTTTTCCTCAAAGTGAGAGAGGTGTTTACCTTTAGAATTACTTATTGTTCTTTTTCTTTGTAATTAATCCCTTTCCCTTTTCAATATCACTGATACGCCATTTTTGGCCGGGAAATTCTTTTAAAATTCTATCCTTAATATCCTGAGATATTTTATTATGATTTAAAATAGCCATTTCGTATTTGAAGCAAATTGAAATTGGATTTAATAGCTTAGGAAACATATCAAGAATACTGTTTGCCTCATTAATTTCAGAATGATTTCTGATATAGGTTAGATAAAATAACAGAGCAAGTTGTGAATAGACTTCGTCTGGCAATTTTTCCTTGAGCTGTATTAGTTTCATTCTATCATTGGCAGCAAAAATGAATTCCTTCTTTTTCCACAAATCCTGCTCATATGTATTTAATGTTTGTAGAGTCCCATTCTCTAACATATACTCGGGAATAGTAGTATTTAAGTAATTCTTGGTTGAATCATCTAACTCCTTAAGCTTAATCTTAAATTGATTATCCCATGTCTTTTCTATACCATCAGTATAGGAGAAACTAATTTGTACTGAACATGTGCCAGATTTTAGCATTGAAAAGTAAGGCCTGATATCAATTAACATCGAGTGTACCTCTCCAGATTTCAGGCCAGTGTATTTTATCCCCGACAAATCACCTTGTAAATGATTGGAGAATGCTGACATTTCAAAATTATACTGGTACTCCCTTTTGTCACTATCTGGCTTTATTTTCAATTTTATTGGAGGTGGGTTTTCAGATAAAATGTCATATTTCGGGAAAAAGGCACCTTCCATCCATTGTAAATGGAAATAATACTTTTTTTCTTTATCTGAGGCTTTTAATAGGTTCTCAGTGCCTTCATATGAAGGCCAATTATGCTTAATGTCAATCTGG
>CAYLVN010000073.1:1437-11100 GCA_964387115.1 uncultured Fibrobacter sp. | reverse complement strand
CTTTAAAGGTAAAAGAAGCGTTAAACTGAAGTCTGTAGGTTGAAATTGGAATATCCATCTACTTCTTTTCCCGGGGATGGTTAACTTCATACAGATATGCAAATAGAATGCCGCGGCAGACCAAGTCCATTTGGCATCATTTATGTTATTCTGCAATAATGAATTTGTCCTTACGAATTCAGCTCTGTTATGGCACCTCCTGAAATGATATCTGAAATGAACCCGGCAGCTGCTTCAGTTAAAACAAGCACAGAGATAATTACCGAAAACGCTAATCCCAGGATATGCAAACTTGGAGGAGTCCAAATAGGCTGTCCCAATACAAAAAGGGCGCTTATCTTCAGTCTCTGGGACGGGATATTCTCAAACGGGATGCTGGCTCTCACAGAAACATTCTCTATAGCTGCCGCCGTATATCTCAGAACTCCTGCGGTACTGATTGCTTTGCTTGGAAGCCTCCCTCTTCTATTAAGTTCGATCGGACAATTTTTTCTCCCTTTCTTTGTAGATTTATCCAGGGGACGTAAAAAGTATGTGACAAAAGGAACCACATACCAGAGTATCTTTCTTCTTTTAATCGCCACCACCGGATGGCTTCCAGAGAAGATCCGCCCATGGTCATTTCTTCTGCTCTTTGCTCTGTATGGTTTCAGTGGGAATCTTATTTCGGGATTATGGATTGCCTGGATGGGAGATCTGGTGAATTCCTCCGTCAGAGGAAGACATTTTGCGTGGAGAAACAGAATCTTTTCAACCACTCAGCTTATCTGTGCCCTGTGTGCCGGATTGATCTTGCGCCAATTCACAACAGAAAATGCTCCGTGGCTTCTTTTCGCTGCCGTTTTTATCACCGCAGCCATATTTCGCCTGATGTCGACCCAGATGCTTATTCTGCAGAACGAGCCGTGCCTGCCCCGGGCCAAGACCCCTTCTACATTGCCATTTTCAGAAATTCGAAAAAACAGGCCATTTCTGTACTACAGCTTCGCAGTTGCCCTTATGCAGGGTTCGGTAGCGATTGCGGGTCCATTTTTTAATGTATGGTACGCCAGGGATCTCAAACTGAACTATTTTTCTCTTGCCGCTATCACAGCATCAATGGTGCTGGGGACCATAATTTCACTCCCATTATGGGGAAAACTGGCCGATTCCTATGGAAACAGGAGAACACTTCTGATTTGCGGTTTTCTTGTATGTATAGTTCCAATACCTTTTCTTTTCTCTTCTATAAGCTGGCATTTGTGGCTGTTTAACGTTTTTACCGGCATAGCCTGGAGTGGCTACAATCTAAGCAATTTTAATTACCTGCTCACTGCGGCAGGCAAAGACAAACCAGAGCAGAGAATCTCCTTTTCAGTTGCCATGACCGGGTTTTCTGTTTTCTTTTTCAGTCTTCTGGGAGGAATTCTCTCTACAAAACTTCCGCTCCTGTTTCAATGGCGGTTGCACTCACTCTTTCTGTTATCAGTTATCATGAGACTGCTTGTATTTGTTGTCCTGTTTTTGAGATTTCCCCCGCTTGAGCTGGAAAGCATGAGATCTCTGGATCTTTTTTTCCAGGTTCCAGGTTACCGCTTTGGCATGGGCCTCCTGAGAAATGCTTACCGGGTCTTCAGGAGTAAATAAATGCTTAACTGTTTGCGCAATAGATGAAAATTCTGTATTTTTTGATTTTTCTGAAAGGCACTATTCTTGAGAACTCTATTTGCAGTTATAACACTTCTTGTCTGCACAACCTTTGGTGAAGAACCAGGTAAACTTACCATCAATTTCTTTGGATCAAGCACTTGTGGAGAGTGTCACCAGCTTAAAGAGAGTCTCTTAAAGCCATTGCAGAGTAAGCACAAGGAAAAACTGCAGATAATAAACTACGACACAGATGTTGATTCCTCACTTAACCACCTTATAAAGTTTGAGAAAGCCTTCAAGGTAAAAAGCAGCTCATCACAAATGCTCTTTTTTCCCGATACATTTCTCTCCGGTTTCGACGATATCATGAAATATGGAGAAGCGATGATCGAAAGTCGGCTCGATGAACACCCTCAAAAGATACATACTGCTGCTGTAGAAGAAACAGATCTTGGAGAGGTTCTCAAAGGCAAAGCTATGGACTGGGGATTTTTTGCCGGCAGCATTGTAGCGGGACTGACCGACGGAATAAACCCGTGTGCAATTGCCACCATGATATTTCTCATCTCTTTTATGGCAACCCGCAAGAGATCCCGCCGCCAGATTCTTACAATCGGACTCATATATACATCAACAGTCTTTATTACCTATTTTGCGATGGGGCTGGGCCTTAAGGGAATCCTTGAACACATAAAAGGCTATCATACTATCTCATCTATTATTCGATGGAGTGCTTTTACTTTTGCGATAGGAATTGCCGCATTCAGTTTCAGAGATGCGTTTGTTTTTAACAAAACACGTGACTCTGCAAAGATCTCCCTTCAGCTCCCTAAACCAGTAAAACTTCAGATTCACAAAGTGATCTCAGGGAATCTCAGCGGGAAAAACCTTGTTATCGGATCTATTGTCTGTGGCTTTCTTGTTACGATCCTTGAAGCGATCTGTACCGGTCAAATGTACCTTCCCTATATCGTTGCCATGACTCAGCGGGAGTCGCTGCGCCTGACAGGTTACCTCTACCTGCTCTTCTATAATTTCCTGTTTGTGCTCCCTCTGTTGATTGTTATGATACTTGCCTATTTCGGACTGAAATGGAACGATCTGGCAAAAAGCACCGGGAAAAATATGGTGTTCCTCAAAGTCGCTCTGGGGCTTGTAATGGTGGGGCTTGCAGTTTATCTGGCAAGCGGAATGCTTTAACAGAATAATTACTACCTGACTAATGCACCCGGATCAGGACAAATTGTATTCATCCCTTCCCGGATGCATAAGTCAGGTACTATTCCTCAGGTAACACAGATTCAATCTTCAACTTTTTCGCGTCAATCTGTTCTTTATTTCTTTTTATTGCCGCATCAAGCTCTTGGCTTTTTAAATAGAGTCTCTGTATTTCGAGTCGTTCTTTTTTAATCTCTGAGTTAAGTAAAGCCTCTTTGTCCTGGTACTCCTTGATGGCCCTGAGCAATTCACCATGGTTCTTATATTGATAGGCATAACCGGGAAGAGACCGTTCCTTTTCATTTATTCTGGTCCCGGTTTCTTCTATGGCGGAATCTTCTTTTGATATTACAGCATTATCTTCAAGGTCAGGATTCTCTCTGGCAGGCTGCGGTTCCTTTAATACAGAAGGCAGATTTATTGACGATTTGCATTTCTGAGTTGTGTCTATCATAGCAGTGAAAACAACCGCTATGCCGTTCTGTAAAGAATCAGAAGCTTCTGCCTCAATACAAATAACATTATCTCCGCCTCTGACCAGTGAACCTATAGAAGTGACGCTGTCGATCCTTTCAAATCCCCTGTTGCCTGTTGAATCACTGATAGTGACAGTTCCGTTGAGAAACAGACGATATTTTACATTTGAAGAGATACTGACAGAGGCGTCTCTTGGAATCCCGTTGAGATAAATGTTTTTCCAGAGATAGACTTTTCTCCAGTTACCATCTCCCCATACAACCGGAACTTTACCTGCATCAGCCATATCCACAATACCTGTTTTTCGTACATGTTCCCAGCCTTCTGAAGGTGGTTCAAAACCATTCCATGCCTCTACACTATCAGCCCTGACGATCCATCCGGGACTGCTTTTGAACAGTTCTGTATGATAGAAGGATGTTCCATATTTATCGGGGCTCAGTCGGGCAAGACTCTCAATGATTTTGCCGTACCATCTGTTCTTCTGCAGACCTCTGTTCTGCACATTTTTAATCGCGTCTTCATAAGCAAAAATGGCATTGTCTTGAAGCTCAAAAACGATATCTTCCAGCTGAAAAAGCAGATCTTCTTTCTCTGTGTCATCCAGTTTTCCTGAAACATTTCCACTGCTCTTCAGGATCTGCATCGAAAGGCTGTCAAAATCACTTCCAGTCAGATAATTAACATATACAAATTCATCTTCACACTTCTGGGTGGAAGAATCAGAAAGTTTCATTGAGTCAATCTCATCCAGTACATCTGAATAGTATCTGGAAAGCCTGGCCTTAAGAGGAATAAGGGTTTCATAAAGCTGTTTCAGATACTGATGATAATGCAGTGGTTTGTCTTTGATCTCACCGGGCACAGGTGCTTTTTTCATGGCCTGAATTGCCATCATCTGCTGCTGGCCTGCAGAGCTGAAATTGTTGGTCAGACTGCTGGAGGACTTCTTTACCCACTGTATCTGTTCTGAACCTAATGAATCGAAACTTCCTGAGATCTCTATGGCCTTTTTGTATGGAATGAAGGATTTCTGGAGAAGCTGAGAAGACAGTGTAAGAATCTCCTTTTCCAGAATTGCGCCCTTGATTTCATCGGTTCTGGGACGTTCCTGATTTCTCCAGGATTCAGACAATTCTTCATATAGCTGACCAACCTTGTAAGCAGCCTCAAACATTCTTTCACTCTGGTACTGTATCACGCGTTGATAGGCTTTGGCTGCTTCAGTGAGAAGATCAGTTTTGATTTTTAATGAATTTTTCAGCTGATTTTCAGGTAACTGAAGTTTTACCTGGACAAACTGTTCTCTTTTTATATTTCCCAGATAGAAGGCCGCTTCAGCAGCATAATAATTATTTGGTTCCATCCCATCCTGAACAAACCGGTTGTTCTGCAGCTCAACCTGCTGGAAACCAAGCTGCGCGTTTTCCATATCCTTCTTTTCATAACTGCATTTGGCAGTCATGAACAAGGCTTCCATTGTTTTTGGACTCTTCGGGAACCGTCTTACAAAATTCCTGTAAAGAGTGACAGCTTTATCATACATCTGTGCTTTTACATAGAAAGCCGCAGACCTGAGCAGCATCGACTCGACATCTTTCTCCTCTGGATAAAGAGAAGAGTATCTCTCGTTGACCTCTGCCACTTTGTCAAGTTTCCCTGTCTTCTCGTAACAGAATCCCAGATTGAACAATGCGTCTTTTGCTTTTTCCGATTCCGGGTATTTATCGACAATAATCTCGTACGATTCTGCGGCCTTATTGTATTTATCCGCTTTTTCGTAATCACCGGCAGCATTAAACAGTGCATCAGGTGCCAGCTTTGAACGTGGATATCTATTTACCAGTTCACTATATCTGTCGCATGCTTTTGTCCAGTTTTCCATTTTCTCAAATGACTCTGCCGCATTAAACAGAACTACATCACCATATTCACTTCCGGGATATTTCTGTTCTATAGCCGTAAATGCAGAAGCAGCATTCTGGAAATCCCCCACTGTAAACCACTTCTTTGCATGCAGGAACTCAGCCTGCAGGAGCAGTTTGAAGGGGGACTCCTGCTGGTTTTTATCTCCAGATTCCTTCCATACTTTACTGAGAGTTTTTATAGCTGCCGGCCAGTTTTCCTGACCGAAATGGCACTGTCCTGAAAACAGAAGCGCCTCATAATACTCTTTGTACTGAGGCCCGAGCTGAATGACTTTTTCGTATACTTCTATCGCTCTGGTAAACATATGTCTGTTGAAATAAATCGCTCCCATGCTCATGAGAACCTTACTCATCGATGAGCCGGAAGGGAACAGCTCAACATAATTATTTATAGCTTCAAAGACTTTTAATCCGGCAAAATCAAGGCTTCCCTCTTTGACCAGTGAATCCGGCGGCAGAAGCGACTGCGCTATTGCTATTGCATTCAATGCCGATTGTTCACGCCGGGCAGAATCAAGCATCGTCAATCTGCTGTAACTGACATACTGATTGTACGCTTCGGGTTTGTCCTGGAGTCTGGTATCCAGTATGACAGCAAGATTCCACCTTGCTTCAGCGGCTCCCGGGTGATCGGGATATCTCTGGACCAGTTTGCTGTAGTTCTCTGCCGCCAGCTGGTATCCTCTTCGTTCCCTGCTGATCTCAGCACTTCTGTAACTTTCGTCGGCAACATAGAGTCCAATTGAGATAGCCATGGAATCAACCCAGGCGACCAGAATTTTATCTCTCCCAGCCATCTGTTTCTGCCACTGTCCACCTTTACTATACATATCGGAGAATCTTGTTCTGGCCACCAATGCTGAATCAGGCATATCCTGGCTTTCATACAGTTTTACAAGACTTACGTTTACTTCCGGTGCCACACGGCTGTATGGATACTCCTCAAGCAGTTTGTTGTAGATGTCTATTGCGGTTTTAAAATCGAGATCTTCTTCCCGTAACTCACCTATTCTCTTTAGAACCAATGCAGAATAATCTGTATTACCCACAAGCTTTAAAAACTTCAATGATTCATTGATATTTCCCGATTCGTCAAAACTGATTGCGATATAATCTATTGCCTCAGCTCTCAGCAGAGGATTCGATATCTGTTTTTCCTCCATCATGGATGGATCGAAATCAAGATCAGACTCCTCAATCATATACTTGAATACCGCAATTGCTTCATCATAGTTGTCCTGCATGTAATAACACCATCCAAGATGATACAGCGCCTGGACAAACTGAGGATGATCCCGGTAAAACAAAACTTTACGGAATGCATCCATGGCAAGATTATAGCCGTTGTCGTTTTCTATTCTCGGATGATCAAAATAATAACGACCTATATTCATGTTGGCTTCTACAAAAAACTCTCCTTCAGGATATTTCTGAACAAGATCCTTCAGAGTGCTGATTGCTTCCTCTTCCATTCCCTGTTTCTGCAACGCCATTGCTTTATAAAACATCGCGTCATCAGCTATTTTTCCTCCGGGGTAGCCGGATATTATCCTATTGTAAATATCGATTGTTTTTTCCAGCCTGTAGTCCGGGAAAGTGGCACTGTCACCTGCAGCGACCGTTTTTTCATATTTTCTGAGATCAGATTCAAACTTGTCACCAGCTTCATCAAAGTAAAGTTCTGCAAGCCTGAAGAGGATCTCTGGGTTAAAGCGGTTTCTGGGATAAATGTTTATCATGGTATTGATGTGTTCTACCAGCCTCGCCCTGTCATCTGTTATTTCTGCTTTAAGCCGGTCTGTATCAAGCTCATTAAAAATCTTAACAACATCTTTTCCGCCCTGCTTGAGAGACTGCTCGGAGCTTTTCTCCCTGTTTTTCTTCAACTGTGCTATCTCAAAGGCCATCTTTTTGAGTTCTTCTTCTTTGTCCTGATACTTCATAAAGGCCCAGTCAACAAATTTAGCCTGGAGTTCCTCGTCTTTTCTGGTGTCCAGAGAATCAAAATCATGGGTGTCTTGCATAACCAGGTTTACTTCATGCTCTATACCGGCCTTTTCTTTCAGTAATCCATTCAAAACAGCTGAAGTGCTGTCGGCCTTTAAAAGATAAGAACTATCCTGAAGTCTGCCGGCGAAGAGTTGAGATATTTCCTCCAGTTCCTTGCTTTTTATGCGAATTGAGTCTTCATAGCTCTTCAGCTCTTCCTTCAAAATCGATAGATAGCGTCTTCCGGCAAGATCGGGAATTAAACTTTTCTCTCCATCATCAGCGGTCCTTAAAGGATCCACCTCGTCAAGCAGTGCTTTAAGACGATTTTGCAGATTTCTTATCAGTTCAGTACTTTTCAACGATTTCTGCAACAGAGTCGCATTTTGATTCTTTATGGCCTGGTACTCGATTATCTGCCAGGCTCTGGACAAATCTGTCAATCGGTCAATCTCATCGAACACTTCAAATTTGAGTCTGGCATTGATGATCTGGCGGTAAAGCAGATTACCGAGCTGCCCGGCTGCTTTGAGATTGCCCAGTTTTGTATATGCCTGCTCGAGAATAGAGGCCATCTCAAAATAATAAGGAGTGTTTTTGTTTCCGTCAAGGTATCTCAGGGCAATATCTCTGGCTTCCTCATATTGTTCCATGTCAAGATGAGTACCTGCTGTTTTGACAAGAGAGTGCTGATACTGTTTTGCATTCCTTGGTACTGCCCTGTAGTACTCAAGTGCGGTTTTAAAGTTACCTTTCTGGTAGTAAATATCACCGATCAACGATGTCGCTTCAGTGCTCAAGGCAGGATTTTGACTTTTTCTAATCTGTTCCAGCGTCATCAGTGATTTTTCCAGTTCATTCTGATGCAGAAAGCAGAGTGCTGTTACAAACTGGGCATTCAGGCTGTTTCTGGAGTTTGCAGGGATTTTCGATAAAAGGTCCAGTGCATCTCCGAATTTTCGCTGCTTGTAATTCATTACTCCGCAAACGTAAAGAACAGAATTGAAAAGAGGATGACTGTTAAAGCGGTTTTGAAACACAGTAAAGACACTGTCAACCTGCTCCATTTTTCTTTCATCTGCAGCGTACTCCAGGATCCGATACAGTGCAGGCGGGGACATTTCACTGGATGGAAAATTTTGTAGTATAAAACGGTACTGTTCAGAGGCCTTTTTGTGTATTCCAAGCTGACGATTGCACTCACCTGTTACAAATGCCACCAGATCCAGCTGTCCATCTGGAAGATTTAATTTCCTGACTTTTTCCAGGAGCACAGCAGCAAACCTGAACTGGCCGGCATTATACATTTTTATGGCCTGATTCAGCTCTGTCTGGAACACTACTTCTGACTGGTCAATATAGAGAATCTCTTTCTCAAAGGCATCTTCAAGAAGCCATTCCGGCTCATTTCCTGAGGCCAGTAAACCTGTGGCAGCCAATAATATGACAAGTATGCCTATTCTTATTTGCAGCATCTGAAACCTGTTTCAGCAGATCGTGATCCCAATGTCCCTGAAGAACGGGTCTTGCATTGAGCATCAATTCCATACTTAAACGTCCCCCCCATCATCAGGGGATAATCATCATCCTTATCTTCAACCCACTCCCATACATTACCTGCCATATCGTTAACTCCCGATTCACTGCAGCGGGGAAAATGCCCCGCCTCCCAGACCTGTTTACCTTCAGTCGGGCAGCGACCGGATTCATAAAGTTTTCCGTATGGATACGCACGGTTCATAGTTCCATTGCAGGCATCCTGCCACTCCTGTTTGCTGCAGAGTCTTTTTCCTGCATCTATACAGTTCATTTTAGCTTCAACCCAGGAGACATTTGTTACAGGAACGTTTCCCTTTATGTTTGGCCATTCGTATTTGTCGATACAAAAGCTCAGCCCGTCTGTTCCGACCATCGCTGTCATTTCCGGAGGGCACCTCTCTTTTACAGTTATTCTACCGGAACAGGATGAACGTCTGTTGTTTTCATCTTTTACTTCCAATACCGGAGTGTAATTGCCGGGACTTGAATAACTGAATTCAATCTTCCTGCTTCCTGTAAACTCTGTCTCAAACACTCCATCACCCTGAAAGTCCCATCTAAAAAGAAGTTTTTCCGGACGGCTCTCCTTATCTATGGTTAAAGAAGCATCGAACATGGCTTTGCTGCCTGGGAAGAGAGTGTCAGGTGATATTGAAAACACCGGAGATGGCGGAAGATCTATTTTGTAAATAAATGTGTCTGTTTCTCCTCTGTAGCCGGAAGCATCTACAACAAAAGTCATAAGAGTATCTGATTGCAGCAGTGTCAATGGCTTCTGAAAAACAGGTGAACTTGTAGTCGGAGCTTTACCGTGCCGCTCAAAATAGATTGTCGATTGATCATAGGAGTTCAGTGTAACTGATAATATTCTGCCATATAGACG
>CAYLVN010000073.1:0-1396 GCA_964387115.1 uncultured Fibrobacter sp. | reverse complement strand
TTACTGAGATTATACTCTGATTCCCTGCTGCATCTTCAGCATAGAAGGCAAAATCCATATCGTTTTTCCTTGGCAGGGTAATTCGATCGGAAGAATGAAGGAATTTGTTGCCAGCGGTTCTTGCCGTCGGACTCACCTGAGGATTTGAACCATCGATTGTGTAGTAAATGGTAGCATTTTCGCTGCACTGAAAAAGCACAACCACAGAATCATTAATTCCTTTCCTGAGATTTATATCTACCTGCGGAGAGGTCCAGTCTAAAACATATTCATTCCTTTTTACAGGACTTCTGTTTCCACCAGAAGATTCCAGATAGTATTCAAAGCTGCAGTGACCCTCTTTGTCAAGTAAGACTGTTTTGCCGGTATTTTTAAAAGCTGTATCAGGAAGAATTCTCCAGAAAACATTTCCATCCGTGTTCGTTGCAAAGGTAACTTTTACTTTTCTATTGTAGCCCCCCCCCTCAGGAGATGCACTGACCATTGGATTGCGCAGTTCACTCATGGTTCCTATAGAGCTTGCATTGCCCGCAGAATCAACAGCCAGGTACTTGAGCACCTGTCCGTTGCGCATGCTTACAGGTGAAGTGTAAAGAGATGAGGACTGGTCGGGATCAGAACCATCTATCCTGTAGAAAATTCTGGACGGCTCATTTGCAATCAAACTCACATAGAAATTACCCTCATTTAGGTTTCCCTGTATCTGCACTTTCACTACAGGCGGTCTGCTGTCAATCTGGAATATTGCGCTCTGTTCCAGAGACATGTTTCCCGCATCATCTATTCCCATATACCGCAGTACAGTGATGCCCTCTTTGGAAATATTCACTCCGTCCTGCGTATAAAGTTTTGAGCTTGCGTTTACAGGCGTATCATCTGATGTGTATAGTATTTTTACATTCTCGTTCGAAGCAAAAAAGACCCTCTGCGGTTTGTTGAATATTCCTCCGGCATTCGAGATTTTTATATTCGGGGCAAGAAGATCATAAGTATAGACCCACTGTTCAATATTTGACTCATTCCCGGCATCATCCCACGCTTTTGCCTTTATGACAGCTTTCCCACGATGTGGAATAACAAGCGGTTTTCTGTACTCCATGCTCTTATTTGTCGGATCGTGCCCGTTCTGAGTATAGCTGATTCTGGCCTTTTCCTTTGATGTCAGATATAACGTATCGGCACTGTTTCCAGGTATTTGACGTATATGAAGCCTGGGCGGGATTGTATCAATAACATACTGTCTTTTAAAAATCTCTGTTTCTGTCCCATGGGAACTTTTCCCGTAATAACGCAGTATCGAAAGACCATGAGGAAGTGAAACAGGGTTTTCATATTTTTTGAACCATTTTGGTGGTGCAAGCGGATCAAATGTATAAAACACAGAGGCTCCGGCCTG
>CAYLVN010000072.1:460-11132 GCA_964387115.1 uncultured Fibrobacter sp. | reverse complement strand
TTTACGGAGGAGTCAGTCTGGAAAATCAGGTGCGTGCGTTAAGAAAGGGATGCGACATTGTGGTCGCAACCCCCGGACGTCTTCTGGACCATCTCAACCGCAGAAGTGTCAGTCTGGGTGCAGTCGATGTCCTTGTGCTTGATGAGGCGGACAGGATGTTTGACATGGGATTTATCCATGATGTCCGCAAAATCATCAGCTATGTTCCAACAGATCGTCAGACACTGCTTTTTTCAGCCACGATGTCTCCGGAGATTAAAAAACTTATTTCCGGTATTCAGAAAAAACCGGTACTGGTTGAGATCGGCTCACCCAACACTCCGGTTTCCACTGTTGACCAGCAGTTTTATGTCGCCGCCAAGAATACAAAGCTCGATCTGCTTGTTCATATCCTTAAGAAAGAACCGATCGAGACGATGCTTGTCTTTTCCCGCACAAAACATGGTGCAGACAAAATTGCCCGCCGTCTTGCCCAGAACGGGGTCAGCTCCGCGGCTCTTCATGCAGACAGGTCCCAGTCTCAGCGCAAGAAGGCTCTTGATGATTTCAAACAGCACCGTTTCAAGGTTCTTGTCGCAACCGATATCGCCGCCCGTGGCCTTGACATCGAAAAGATTTCTCACGTAGTTAATTTTGATACCCCGGCATTTGCCGAAGACTATATCCACCGCATCGGCCGCACCGGACGGGCCGAGGCAACAGGCACCGCGGTTACATTTGTCGATGATGAGGAGAAGAAATTTCTCAAGAGGATAGAATATCTCACAGGAAAAAAGTTCGAGGTAAGAAAGTATCCCGATTTTGACTATCCGGAACCTGAAAAAACCGAGTCTGTTCCGCGCCCGCGCAACTGGCAGGCTTTTCAGAGAAAAATGAGAGGTTACAGACCGTAGTTATTACGATCGCAAACAAGCCCGGCTCACCGGGCTTTCCCTGCCAGATATGTAAACAGACAAAAATACTCCAGCCGACAAAACCGGGATCCCGCAGCAAGGTGGTTCCACATAGTAAAAGGCTTTCAAAGAGAAAAAAATTCTTTACTGTCCCAAATACAAAAAGCCCCGGTTTTATCTGAGGCTTTCGTCATTATTTATCCTGAGATATCAGTTCCAGACCGCCCTTTTCCACAAGCTGGAACAGCCGGTTCACCGGCGGGGTCGGTTTGGAGTAGCCCCGCTCCCATTTCTGGAGCGTGACCCGATCCGGTTCTTGAAAACTTTGTGTCCAAGTGCTATCATATTCCCGGCACAAATTTAACGGATTGCTTCATTGAGCTTCTTTTTGCCGATATCCGCCTTCTTGAACAGCCTCGCAAAATCTCTGGTCATGCATACAAGCATCGGGAGTTTTTCTCTTCATGGTGATTTCGTGTTTATTGTAGTAATTGTTACCATAAATTGCAAGTCTTATGCCCTTGTATGGTGCTTATTATGGCGCTTTTTGAGGTCCACCGCAGCCAGCTGGGCATAAATCTGCGTAGTTTCCAGCTTGGTACACCGAGCAAATTATTCCAGTAATTATTGTTTAATAAACGTCAATGAATTCAGGTATTTATGGGATTCACTCTTAATCTTAACGAAATAGCATCCGTTGGCCAGAGTCGCAGTATGCCATTTTAATATGTGTTTACCCTCAGAGAAAGACCTGTTTGCGATTGTGGCTATACATTTTCCACTCATGTTGTAGAGATCCACACGCAGATGATCCTGGGTATGGATATTGAATTGAACCCTGAGTAACCCCGGGACAGTGCAAAGTGCCGGTGCTGGATCGTGTTCTGAAAAAACCGGTTTCTTTTCAACATGTAAAGTTAAGAGTTCCTGAATCGGAACGCGATATACTCCAGCTCCTTCCGTTCCGGCAAAGACATAGTCTTGATTGGCACTCAGTGAACGGATTCTGCCATTTTTCAGTCCTTCTTTTATCTCTATCCACGTCTCCCCCCTGTCCCCAGATATGTAAGCTCCATCATCGGTACCTGCCATAACAAAGCCCCTGGTGGAAAGGAGATCTGAAATGCAGGCATCAAAGCCTTTGTTTGTTCTTTTCCAATTATTTCCATTGTCAGTAGAGATAAAAACTCCGGAATCCCTGGTTCCGGCGTAAAACACGCCATTGTCTTCAGCAAATGAATTAGCTGCTGAAAGCAATCCCTGATCTGACTGTGTCCAGTATTCACCATCAGAGGAACTATACACATGATTCACCCAACCGGCATCATCTTCAGGCCTTTGGAAAGAGATAAACAGTGTGTTATTTAGAGCTTTGATACATTTTGACTGAATATTTGCAGTTGAATTTTCAGGCAGCCGTAAAGCATCACGCATAGCCTCCCATGAGCGGCCATCAGTACAGGAGCGTCTTAACCCGGAATAATGACCCTCCGCCATATAAATACAGTTATCCAATACAGCCAGTCCCCTCGATCCTCCGGAAACAAAAATGCTGGAATACCACCAGTTTTTACCGAAATCGGGAGAAACGGCTATAGTCAAATCATAGTCCTGAGGACCTTTTGTGGTTGTAAAAATGGTGTCCCCTTTGGAAGCAAGTTTCCCGGCTCCGTCCATCTCCCCGACTTCCGTAAATTTCCATTCATCGCCACTATTGAACGAATAATAGATGCCGGCACTGGTAGAGGCAAAAAGGGCAGTTTTTCCTGCAGAGAGCGAATTAACATTGCAGTGTCCGTCTGCAGCCCTCCAGCTCTCACCGTTATCGGTTGATATATACACACCCTGAGCGGTTCCTGCATACAGAACAGCTCCATCAGCCGCCAATGCAGTGACTTTCGCCACCCCAGTACTATCGGCCGGGAATCCGGAATCAACAGGCACCCAGTTTGTGTCATTATCTTCTGACCTGTAAATAATGCTGTCAACCACAGCATAAAGAAATTCTGAGGAATCATTAGTAATATACCCTTTAAGAGATTCGATTTTGCCCCGTGGTACTCCCGGAACTTTACTCCAGCTGTATAGAGAATCCCTTATTTCAGATTTGTATATTCCACTGTCGCTGATGCCGTATACATTTATTCCACAAACCGATTCCAGGCCATAAACAGTAACGACCTTTCCAGTATTGTCAAGAGACAAACCTGAACTGGCAGAGCTCCAGGGTTTGGAACTATTCCGCAGGATAAAAACTCCACTGTCTTTTGTTGCCGCGATGAGAGTGTCACGATATAAAGCAAGTGCAACGACACAGGAATCGGTAAGACCATTTCTGGATACCGATGTCCATGATCTCCCGCTGGTGTTGGACCGGTAAACGCCATCAGAATCATTTACCAATACATACCCGTCGTTTGCAATAATATTACTGCCCCTTTTAAAGGAGAAGCCGGTATATCCATCTGGCCAGTTCAGATGATCATTGGTTACAAACACACTTCCTGTAGAGTTCATCAGGATTACCGTTGAATCTGATTCGGTTATGCTTCTGCAGCCGCCAAGATCCTTTACATATATCCATGTTGCCCCTGTATCGCTTGAAAAGAAGGTACCTTCTTTGCAGAATGCATACACCCCTTTTTCAATAACTCCCAGATCAGTAATGACAGTCGGAAAGCTTATATTTGTATGTTCCCACCGGGGCTGTCCGGAAACTGAAAACGATAGTACCGTCACAAAAGAAATAACTATGATGATCAGCTCATGCATTATGAGTCTTCCTGTAAACTGTTAAGGAGATAAGAAGCTGTTTTCTTAAAATAATTCTGAAGATTTTATAAACGAAAATAATAAAACATTCAGAAATGTGTACCCTGTTTCAAAGTGAGTTGACTTATCAGGTCGATAGCAGGTGTGAACCATAAAGGAATGCTCATGGATTATTGATCCGGCGCAGTGAAGTTCTCTGTTGCCATGGCCAGTTCTCTTGTATGGCTGTAAAGCTCCTCCAGGCTCATCTCCTTTAAATAGACAAACCCACGTGTCGCCCTGATCAGAGGGCTGGAGTGCTCATAAAACCACTCACGACCAAGACAGGTCTTGACAGCATGGTACTGGTCAACCTGGATCTTTTGTGCCAGATCGCAGAAGGGGCCGTCATATTCATAACTGGGAAATGGAGCATCTTTCTGAGAGACAAATGAGTGCGTAAACGACGCTTTCATCACAGCAAACATGTTCAAAGAAACTGGAACAAATTTATTAGCCTCTGACGGGTGAAACCTGTACCAGACATTGCGGTACCCCCAGACTTTGATCTCTTTACGCCCGGTCTTTCTGCTATGCACCCGCAAGGCATCAGCAACAGTCTGCAGCGCCTTGTAATGGGTATCGGGGCCGCTTCCCTCAGGATCGAGAGCGACAGTTACGATATCCGGATTGACCTCTGAGAGGAGTGCCGCCACTGGTGCAACGTCCCGCTCCTGTGTGGGTTCCGGATTAAATATGTCACCTGTGTAGAAACCAAGCCTGAGGTGGTGCACATTTTCACTGTTCCACCCGAAATACCCCCAGAGACATTCTGCTTCCCATTCCCTGCACATGCCTTTGAGCCTCTGTACCTCCTCAGGATCTCTCTTACCGGGATATGCGTTCCTGAAGTAACTGATAAGCTCCTGTATATGGGCTTTTACAGAAATCACATCATAGCTGCCGTAAATTTCCCCAAGATCACGTATGAGGCGTCTGGATTCGCCCTCTGCCTGCATATGGCGGTCTTCTGAAGTTACTCCGTCAAGGTACTGCCAGATATCCCGATTACGTGCTTTGCGGTTGCTGCCGGTAAAATATCCTTCAGCAGAGAGCATTTTGTAAGCAAGCTGATCTATAAATTCAAGAGCCCTGGAGAGCTTCTCAAGCATAAACCGGTTGGTTACAGCTGTAAACCCGCTTGTCAGTGTGGCAAAGACATGTCTGTTTGCGGCACTGCGGACATGACGCACAGCTGCAGGAAGATATCCCAGCATGATATCATCGTGATGCGGTTCCGTGTGAAGAAAGCGCACATTCTGAGCAACCGTTGTCCCCGCCTCAACAGCAGATTGAAGCCGATTCTTTACTCCGGAGACAAGGTCATGAAGATTTTTCCCTGAGCAGTGTAAAACAGCCTCCCCCAGGGTATCACTCTTCAAGTCTTCTTCAGTGAGATCAATCACCCGCTTACATTTACTGAGTGCGCAATCTATAATAACACGCTCTATAGTTTCTGAACCGATTTCAGGGGATTTAGTGATAACCTGGTACTGACGCCTCTGTAGAAGCCCGGCAGCTCCTTTTGTCAGAAAAAACCTGGCGTTAGGCATCGTGTGGAAAGCACTTGCGGGTATATCAACGCATTTTTGTCCCTCAATGGCTCGCGCTATCACTTCTGCTTTTGAAGCACCGGCAGCAATAATTATCACTGTGCAATCGGGGTTAAAGGTTATGGTCTCAAGCCCGATAGTAATAACAAGCCTGTTTCGGGAAATATCGACTCCACCAAGATCGGTAGCTACTGCGGCCTGTGTCTCGTAATTTGTACCTGTGAGACGCGTGGTGCAGTGGTGATCAGAGCCGCGGATATTAAACCCGATGTGACCATCCGGACCGATTCCACCAAGAAAAAATCCGATTCCGCCAAGAGCACGGATTCTGTCCTCATGTTCAAGGCACCACTGGTCAACTCTCAGGAGTGCGTCTCTTTGAATATTCTCTAAAACAGTTTCCGGAGTTCTGAACCGCAGACTGAGATCTACCCTGTTATCCGGCCAGATATCATCAGTGGACTGGTCTGGCCCCATTCCGATCCGTGAGCAATCCATGAGAAGACACTTCGCAGGGTCGAGACCGAGTCCCTTTATGTAAAAATTATTTACATAGTAGTTGAAACTGTTTACCTGAAGCGGGTTCATTGGATAGAACTCATCAATCTGCACAAAGTAGAGGCTTTGCAGATCCGGTTTCCTGGAAGACAACTCATTTCCGGCAAGGAGATCCAGTACGTCTTTAGTATTCCAGTTGCCCAGAATCCACTGCATCCATTTGATGAAATATTCCGGCGTTTTTCCTGTCGGAAGGCTCATCACACCGCCGGGATTCCCCTGGGCCCACTCTATGAAGCGCAATGCGGCCAGACGGCCCAGCGCAGGGATATTATCAACCACTATTGCCGGAAGTTTTTCTTCGGGTAAATATTGAAAATCGAAAGCGGATTCTTTCAGTGCAGCTCTTTCGACCGAAGAATTTACCAACTCTGAGTCTCTTCCCATGCCATCTCCTGATCCGGGTGCATAAGTAAGGTATAAGATAGTTTTTGGCGGAACACTGTGATTTCAGATAACAGGTGAATGATAAAAAGCAGTGTAATACTGTATTTATGTTGTCAAATTCCACAACTTAAACGTAAGATATTGAATAGTACTGTCCATCTTTCACAAACGGATCTGGGGGATTGCATGGATTACAAGTTTCGTGTTTCTGCTACTGTCATAGCAGTCATAGCATTATTTATGGCCGGGTGCGGGAAAAATGAGGAAAGCAGTATAAATCTTGTTGTTTCGTCCATTGGAGTTGATGGGACGACTCTTGGTAAGATGCTCACGGAACAGGGTGAAGGGTTTACCATACAGGGACAGCGTATCTCCTTTACACCCTCATCAGTCAAAGTAAGTATGGGATCGCTGGTAGTGTTTGCGGAATGGGTCAGAAATAAGGATAACGAGATCATAGGAGGGGGAAAAGAAATAGGGATCCCGATCAACCGCACTGTTGACCTGGTTGGAAGCGGGAGCATTTCGGACCTGATCACTGAAAGCATCGTTGTTCAACCGGACCGGTTCGGTGATTATATCGGAGCCAAACTTCTGATGGATGATGATATCCTGCTGAGCGGAACCGTAAAAGTTAAAGACACAACTTATTTCATTGAGAATGTAGCAATAAAGTTCGGTGTAGCTGGCGGGAATGTAGTCTTTCCAGTTCCGCTGAATGTCAGTGATACCGCAATCAATCCTACCGTTCGCATAATTTTCGATATGGAATCAGTTGCTAATGTAAGCTATAAAATGACCGGCGCTGAAACCGGATCCTGGAGTGTGGAACTTGACAGAACGACGGTTCTTTTGGTTTCCTACCCCGTCATAATGCCTTATGTGGGTACTGGTACTCCAAAGATAGAGAAATACTTTTTGACAATAGATAATGACGCCACCTACGCGCTGAAGCTGGTTTTGATGGCAGATCAAAATGATCAGATTATCGACGCTCAAATTAATACCATTTATAAAGATGGTTTCGGTGATGAAGGGTATAATCCCGATGCATTGCAACCGGGAGGATATGAAGCGCCTGTTATTGTCAATACAGGAAACAGCATCTCTATTGATATCGATGAGCAATTTTATTCTCCCAAAGATGGTTCATTAAGATGGATGGCCACTTTTGAGAATTTTCAGAGGCAGAATCACTCCGGGACTCTGACCTACGATAATGAGCAGAAAGCATACAGTGCGGAGCTCTATGAGACTTTAACAGAATAATCGATAGAGAAAGTAAAATATAGCAAGTATAGAAAACCCCGACCGCACGGAAGGGGTTTTTTAATTTTCATTCGATACGTCTCCGGTCCTCCTCAATTGGGTGAACACGAAAATAAAGCCACTATCAGGCACTTAAAAATTCCATTCATAATAGGTTGTCCTTGTGTTACCCTCCTCATCTGTTGCGAATTCTGCGAGTACAGGGCTTCTGCACAGACGCTGAAGTTCCTCTGAATCTGAATTAGTCGTAAACTGCAGAGTGAGCTGAACCTTTGCCTCATAGCCCTTTTTTGTCGAATTTCCCAATCCAGTGAAATGATAACTGACAAAATCACCATTTTTCATGAGCATTACAGCCTCACCATCATCGTACTCCATTCCCTCAGAGTTTATTACCGACTTGCTTGTTCCGGATGTCTCAAACTCGATGCCCAGTATTGATCCTTTATCCTGGAAATCATACTCGCAAACCATATGATCCGCAGCCCCTTCGATAACCCGCATTCCAGTAATCTTTCCTTTGTCTTCTCCTATTTTTTCCGTACGCATGATATATCCCTCCATGGAAGATTCTTTGTGGAATTGGATAAAACAGAAAACGCTGCTTCACAGTGACATCTATTAAGGAGGTCCCGCAAAACATCTTTTTCCATCTTATCTTCTAAGCTACTGCCCTCTTTTAGGATTGCGGGTGTCTTGTTTGCGATATTGAGAATGGGAAGCAGGAATTGTTATGCATCCGGGAAGGGGCAAAGTGCGTTTAGACCTTGTAGCAGAAAGGTTTGAACAAACCGCAGGTGCACCACACTGATGGAACATCTGCGATTTGTGAAAGCCTTTGTGCACAATGTAGTGCAATTCGCCCTGATCAGGGTGCATAAGTTAGGTACTAATTGTCCCTTTGAGAGTGTTGCACCTGAGCAAGTTCTGAGCGAAACCGATACCGGGCTCTTCTGTAAATTGCGCACAGGTATCAGTTGCTGGTGAGATCTGCATACGGTTGATTACTGGCAACAAAATCCCTGCACCTCAGTTAAAAACAGATTCTCCGTTTTAAATTCGAAGTATTTACCCGCGCAGGCAGCCCTGAGCGAATCCATCGCTTTCTCTCCCGATACAATTACTGTGTTTTCATCAGTTACAACTGTCGCCATCGAACTGACTTTTGAGCCATAATTAACCACTACAAGATACTTCCCGCAGGGCACCTTATTGCCATTGCAATCAGTCCCGTTCCATGCGATTCCGAGCCCTGTCCCGTTGCTACTTAGAGATCCCTGAGCAACGAAATTATCATTTTCATCCAAAATCCGGTAACAATTGCTGCAGGAGTGTTCTTTACACTCATCAGTAGATACACCATTAGTATTACATGTAAGAAACAGAGCAAAATAAATCAGCGAAAGATACTTCTTCATGGTGGGCCTCTTAAAACTTATTTTCATTCAGAAGTTAATAATACCTGACTTATATATACATTCGGGATAGGATGAAGTACGTTTAGACATTGCAGCAGACAGGGATAAGCGCAATTCACCCTGAGTCCCGGGTGCATAGGTCAGGTGATATATGTTTTTATAGAATATACCCGTTTTAAAAGAAACTATGGTAGAAAATTACAAATTAGAGACAGTTTGTGTTCACGGTGACTATAATCCCAAGGATCACAATAATGCCCGTGCGGTGCCGCTTTATCAGAGTGCTGCGTTTGTCTATGGCAGCGTTGACCATGCGGCAAATATGTTTGCATTTGATGAACCCGGGTTTATCTACTCACGACTGAGTAACCCGACAGTTGAGGAGGCTGAGAAGAGGATCGCTCTTCTTGAAGGCGGCGAGGGAGCTGTTGCGTTTGCCTCAGGTATGGCAGCTCTGACCGGATTCTGCCTGAACATGCTTAAACCGGGGGATGAAATTCTGGCCGGAAATTGCCTCTATGGCGGATCCATGGGGCTTCTGCGGGATACTCTTCCCAGATTGCAGATCACCACACGGTTCTTTGATCCATTGGATTCAAAGGAGCTTGAGCAGAACATTACCTCAGCCACCAGGCTTATTCTGGTTGAAAATCTTGCAAACCCCACGCTTGTAGTTCCGGATATCTCCAACATAAGCTCTGTTGCGCGAAAGTACCGACTTCCATTGCTTGTTGATAATACTATCGCAACCCCGGTGCTTACAAATCCGATCTCATACGGGGCCGATTTCGTACTTCATTCCTGCACAAAATACATGGAGGGCCACGGTGGAATAATTGGTGGCGCAATAATCGATGCCGGTTCTTTCTCTTTTGACAAAGAACGGTATCCCCTGCTCTTTGAGGATGCTCCGGGAGGAAAGTCATTTGTGGAAAAATTCGGTAAAGATGCATTCCTGGCCCGCCTGCGTGCAAAGGTGCTGATGAACACTGGTGGATGTATGTCGCCATTCAATGCATATCTGCTTATCCATGGATTGGAGAGTCTGCATGTACGCATGGAGAGACAGTGTGAAAACGCAGCCGCGATAGCATCTTTCCTCTCTAAAAGCAGCAAGGTTTCATGGGTTAATTATCCCGGTCTGGAAAATCACTCCAGCCACAGTAATGCCGTCCGGTATTTCCGCAAACATTATGGCGCGATGCTGGGATTTGGGATAAAGGGCGGGTATGAAAAATGTAAATCTTTTATAAACTCTGTCTGTCTGCTGTCACATTCAACCAATATAGGCGATACAAAAACACTTGTGATTCATCCTGCAAGCACAACTCACCGCAATATGACATCTGAGCAGAGGCTTGCATCAGGAATTCCGGATGATTTTATCAGGGTATCTGTCGGGCTTGAAAGCGTTGATGATTTGATCGCTGAAATGGAAGATATTCTGTCAAAAATATAATGAGAGCGGTTTTATAAGTCTGACAAAATACAGGTTAAATTTACAACTGGAGACCAGATTATGAGTATCATCAATGAAGAAGAGATCAGAAAAGAGACACTCGTAGAGATCGCAAAAAAGATGATGATTGCTGCAAGGACCGCTCCAAAGGCAAAGGGAATTGACAACCTTGTTATTACCATTGCCGAAGGAGAAACAATAAGTAAGATTGCTGCAAAGATGAAAGAAATGGTTGAAAACGGAACAAGACCGGAATTTTACTTAAGAGATGCGGGAAATATACTTGTATCAGATGTTATTCTGCTTATAGGCACCAGGATCAGT
>CAYLVN010000072.1:0-450 GCA_964387115.1 uncultured Fibrobacter sp. | reverse complement strand
GGCGGGAATAAAGCAATGCGGCTTATGCGGGTTTAGAGACTGCGAAGAGAAAGGAAATTATCCGGAAACTCCATGCAGTTTCAACACCGGGGATCTTGGAATTGCGATAGGCTCAGCAGTCAGTGCTGCATCTGATTCGAGAGTAGACAACAGAGTGATGATGTCGGTTGGAATGGCTGCAAAAGAGATGAAACTGCTTGGTGAGGATGTGAAAATAGTTTACGGAATACCTCTGAGCTGCAGTGGTAAAAGCCCGTTTTTTGACAGAAAATAGAAATTCATACATGTTCCGGCTCAACATCAAAACCCTTATCAAAAATAAAGATTAATTGTATACTGTTAATGAACAATTGTCACCCTGGAAAGCCCTTTACACCGGAAGAGATCCCATGCAGACTGGAATAAAGGCATTCTTGATTTTTCTTACAATCTTTGTCTTTGTTAAAGCCG
>CAYLVN010000071.1:0-11173 GCA_964387115.1 uncultured Fibrobacter sp. | reverse complement strand
TCGCAGCCGGCCGCAGCGGAAAATGAATTTTTAGAGGTACCCTTTAGTTCGCGAAAACAAAAAACCGGGTTTTTTTATATTGCAAAGGGCGGAAATCAGATGGAAGAATCGGTACGGAAAATTCTCAAGTCAATAGGTGAAGATCCTGACAGGGAGGGCCTGCTTGACACACCCAAAAGGGTCAGAAAATCTCTGGAGCACCTCATGCAGGGTTACAAACAGAATCCTCTTGAAATCATAAAGACAGCCATATTCCACGAAGAATGCAACCATATGATTATCGTCCGCGACATAGAGGTTTACAGTATGTGCGAACATCATATGTTGCCCTTTTTTGGCAAGTGTCATATCGGATATATTGCTCAGGACCGCATTTATGGAGTAAGTAAACTTGCACGTCTGGTTGACTGCTTCGCCCGCAGGCTCCAGGTGCAGGAACGTCTGACACAGCAGATCGCAGCAAGTCTCATGGAACCGATTCAGGCCGAAGGTGTCGGCGTGGTGATCGAGGCACAGCACCTTTGCATGATGATGCGTGGAGTGTCTAAACAGAACTCAAAGATGATGACCTCTGCCATGCTTGGGAGCTTCCGGCGTGAGATTGCCACCAGAAGTGAGTTCCTGCGTCTTATCGGGATGGAAAGATGCTGAAAAAAGAGCAACCGCACCTTATCTGACAGCGGTTGCCATTACTTTCTGTTCTGCAACGATTTTATGGCATGCTGCCCAGTGGCCATCTCTGTGTTCGATAAATTCAGGATCGTATGAATCACAGATTGACGAATACATAGGGCAGCGGGTCTTGAATCTGCACCCCTGCGGAAGGTCTACAGGCGAAGGAATCTCTCCCTGAAGTACATCGTACTTTTTCTTCGGATTGCCGTCTCTGGGTATTCTGGGAGCTGTCATAATCATGGCACGAGTGTAAGGATGCAGTGGATTGGCAAAGATCTCCTCTTTAGGCCCCATCTCCACAATCCTTCCAAGATAAAGCACCGCCACGAAATCTGAAATGAATCTGACTACAGATAAATCATGCGAGATAAACAGATAAGATAAACCGAATTTCTCTCTGAGTTCAAGAAGCAGGGCGATTATCTGGGCCTGAATAGATACATCCAGTGCAGAAACCGGCTCATCACAAATGATGAATTTCGGATTGGATATCAGTGCTCTGGCAAGGCCGACCCGCTGCTGCTGGCCTCCGGAAAATTCAAATGGGAAAGAATCGATAAATTTACGGCCGATTCCCACTATATCAAGCATCTCCAGAACTTTTTCCCGTCTGTTCTCTTTTTTCCCAATGTTGTGAATATGCAGAGGATCTGCTATGGCCTCTCCTATGCTCATCTGAGGGTTGAGTGATGCCAGCGGATCCTGAAAGATTATCTGCATATCCCTGCGCATCCTCCGTAGTTCCTCCCTGCCAAGCTTCCGCAGATCAACGCCCCTGAAATGTATTTCTCCGGAATCCGGCTCTATTAAACGTAAAATACTTCTGCCAAGTGTTGATTTTCCTGAACCGCTCTCACCCACAAGGCCCAGGATCTGCCCTTCTCCCAGGGTAAAGGAGACATTATCAACAGCCTTAAGAAACTTCTTTCCGCGGGGAAAATATTTTTTCAGATTTTTAACAACCAGAAGCTCAGACACTGCAATCTCCTATAACAAATGACAGGCAACACTATGCTGATGGTCAATCTGCTTCAGTTCTGGAATCTCATTTCTGCATTTTTCAGTACAATGCTCGCATCTGGGATGAAAAGCACATCCTGAGGGTAGATTGATAAGGCTTGGCGGATTGCCTGGAATCGGTTTAAGCTTCTCACCGTCAAGGTCTATATCGAGAGTAGATCTGAGCAGCCCTTTTGAGTAAGGATGCTGTGGCTTAAGAACAAATGAAACTGCAGGTGCGCTCTCAACAATCCTTCCTGCGTACATCACAATCAGTCTATCACAGAAATTAGTAGCGATACCAAAATCATGAGTGATAATTATCACACTCATTTTATATTCGGCTTTCATCTCCTGAAGAAGATTAAGGATCTGGGAGCGGACTGTTACATCGAGAGCTGTCGTCGGTTCATCCGCAATCAAAAGTTTGGGTTTGCATGTGAGCGCCATGGCGATCATGGCTCTCTGACGCATGCCGCCGGAGAACTGAAATGGATAATCTCTGAATCGTGAAGCAGCTTCAGGTATGCCTGCCTGCTGGAGAAGCTTTACAGCTATAGAGGAGGCGCTTGTACGGTCGGCCACTTTGTGCCATAGAAGCGGCTCGATCATCTGACGGCCAATCCGGTAGACAGGATTAAGACATGTCATCGGGTTCTGGAAAATCATGGCTATCTCTTTGCCCCTGACTTTCCTCATTTCTTCTTTACTGAGCTTGAGCAGGTCTCTGCCTTCAAGCAAAGCTTCCCCGGATTCTACCCTTGCGTTGCTGCGCAGGAGTTTAAGAAGCGACAACACAGATACCGATTTGCCCGACCCGCTCTCCCCCACTATACCCAGGGTTTCGCCATAACCGAGCGAATAACTTATCCCGTTGACTGCATTTACAATCCCGTCAGGCCGGTGAAAACTCGTGCGCAGGTTTATTACTGTAAGTAAATCGGCCATCAGCTCTCGCTCCTGGGATTGAGTGCATCCTGGATACCATCTCCCATAAAAGTAATCGCCAGCAGAGTAAGTGCAAATGTTAATGCGGGCCAGAGCAGAAGATGCGGAAAACCCATCGCCATGCTCATTCCAGCCCCCATCAGATTTCCCCAGCTTGGCATAGGAGGATTCAGCCCCATGCCGATCAATGCCAGTCCCGATTCCTGCCAGATCGCCCCGGGTATGCCGAATACTACGCTGACAATTATCGGGCCCAGGGTATTGGGAAGGAGGTATTTTTTTATTATATGTCTATCTTTTGCTCCGATTGCTCTTGCGGCCTCCACAAACTCCGATGACCTGAGGAACATGATCTGACCACGCATCAACCGGGCTATACCCGCCCAGCTTGTCAATCCAATCGCCAGGAAGATAGTAAAGAGACCTCTGCCCAGAACCGTTACCAGAATGATATTGAAAAGGAATGTAGGAAAGGCAAACATAATATCGACAATGCGCATGATAGCCGAATCGATCCATCCACCACGGAAACCGGCAATTGCACCAAGAACAACACCTATGATCAGGGCCACAAGCTGTGATCCGAGTGCAACCAGAAGGGCATTACGCAGACTGAACAGAAGACGGCTGAACTGATCCCTCCCAAGATCATCTGTTCCCATTATAAACTGCCAGCTGGATGACTGAAATGCATTTTCGTAATGAGGCTCATCGTAGGGATAAGGAGAAATAACTGGAGCCAGGAACCCGCAGATTACAAGCACCAGCACAAATATGCCGCTCACCAGCGCCATTTTGCTCTGCTTGAACCTCCTCCAGGCTGCGGACCAGTAACCTTTACTCTTTCCAGCTGCTACAATGGATTGATCACTTCCGGCCTTCCGTTTGCCAAAAAATCCTTGAATAAGATTCTTCTTCTGAAGCGTGGTCACATTCAAACCCCTCAATTAAGCTTGATACGCGGATCTAACAATGAATAGACCACATCGACTATTAGATTCATTAACATAACCGTAAGTGCCAGAACAAAAGTGGATGTCACAAGGAGCGGGTAGTCGCGTGTGGCGGCAGCATTTACAAACAGCTGTCCCAGTCCGGGAATCCGAAACATGTTCTCTATCCAGACAGTTCCGGTAAGAAGATAAGCTATCTGAGGACCCAGAACCGTCACAATAGGAGTCAGAGAATTCCTGAGTGCATGACCGGCAATAACTGCACTATCAGTTCCACCCTTTGCGTATGCAGTCCTGATATAATCATTGTTGAGTACCTCGAGGAGACTTGACCTTGTATAACGTGCTATACCAGCCATTGGACCAAGAGAAAGCGCCATCACAGGCATAATCCAGTTCAGGGGTCCATTAAGGCCACCGGTCGGAAGAACATTCATATAGACACAGAAAACCATAACCAGTACTACTCCGACCACAAAAGATGGTATCACCTGCCCCACCATCGAAACTGTCATTGCAGTGTAATCGATCCAGGTATTACGCCTCAAGGCAGCTATAATACCAAGAGGAATTCCGATCAGAACTGCAACTGCAATACTGAATATTGTCAGAAGAAACGTAACCGGAAATTTCTGCGCAATCAGGGTTTCTATTTTAACCGTAGGCATGGAGAAAGATTCTCCGAACTTAAACTGCAGAGCCCTTCCCAGATACGTCGTAATCTGTTTCCAGAGAGGCTTATTGAGCCCGTATTTTTCTTCAAAACTGTCCTGAAGCTGTTTGACTTGATCATATGTCAATGCGGTTGATTGTGCAGATGTTGAAAAACGCTGAATGTCAAAGAAATTCCCGGGGGCCGCATACATCAGTACATAGGTAATCGACACTATGACCGTTATTGAAATCAATATGGTCACCAGACGTTTAGCTATGTAGTATACGAAGTCTTTCATCGCTGCAGTTCCTTACTGTTCCAGATTCAGATATTTGAAATTAAACGGCAGCGGTCCCCAGGCAAACTTATAAATCATCAGACCTTTGAGCTCAGGATTCTGAACATATTGAATTTTGTTCAAATAAAGCGGGATCATGTAGGCTCTCTCCGACATAACCTCCAGAAGCGCGCCGGCCTTTTCTGTAGCGGAAGAGAAATCCGACTGTGCAAGTGACAAATGCATCCTCAAAGCTGTAAGCCGGGAGGGATTCTGGCCATTATATTCAATCTGGGTTCTTTCCTGTGAACGAAGTATCCCTGTTGATTTCTGCCACAGTTCCATCCGCTCTTTTACATCTGAGGATTTCTCGGCTTTTGCCATGATTTCATCTATCAGTTCATGCCAGACCGGCTTTGTAAGCATCTCATTCTGCAGCAGTTTATCAGTTTCATCTGAGATCATTTTATTAAACCCTGCAAAGAGACGATCTCTTCTGGCTTTTATTTCTACCCAGTCCTCTTCTTTACCTCCCTTTTTTTTCTTCTCGTCAGCTTCTTTTTGTGTAACATTGTAATCCCAGATTTTTTTCCTTATATGAGCAGGATAATCATAGGCCCACAATGTATGACACACGTTCTTAAGAAGCCCTTCGGGTGAAAACGAATTCATTCCTGCAGCCATTACAGTAAATCCAGGATCGATGTCGGGCAGGTGGCTTCCCCATAAATACTTCGCATTGTAGAGTCCGCTTTCTACATTGTCAATGGTCACATCAACACCAAGATTCTTTTTCCACTCCTGAACGATAAACTCCACTACCGGATTTCCACTTCCTGCAATGTAGAATTTTAACCTGGGCAGATTTTTACCTTCAGGATATCCAGCTTCGGCCAGAAGTTTTTTTGCTTTGAGCGGATCAAATGAGATTCCGGTAAGGTGCTTTCCTAATGGTGAATTCTTCGGATAAAATGCATCGATAGGCAATGCACGATTATCAAGTACCTTTTCGACCAGCGTCTTTTTATCTATAGCAGAGGCGAAAGCCTGACGAAGCTTCTGGTTGTCAAGCAGTGAATCCTGGTTGCGGACAACCTGATAGCCCTGCCAGTCAAGATCTGATAAGGTTTCATGAAGATGCTTTGAAAGAGCGGGGTTAGCCTTTACATACCTGTATTCCCCCACATTTGTGATTTGAGCATAGTCAATCTCTCCGGCCTGATAAGACTGCAGCCCTACATTGTACCCTGCAGTCACGAGCATCAGAATAATTTTATCCACATTCCCGCATTCGCCTGAATAGTTGGGATTCTTAACGAGCACACACTCTTTACCCGTGGTCCAGCCTGCAACCTTGTAGGGACCATTTGTGACTGAATTTTCCGGTTTCCACCAATCATCGGGGAACTTTTCACATGTCGCTCTATGTACTGGGACACCACCGGCTGTCGCAAACTGACAATCCAGATCCCGTCTCGGAACATTAAGCTCCATCTCCAATGTGTAATCATCAACAGCCTTTATCCCCAACTGGGAAGTGTCGATTGTTCCGGCTTTAATACCCCAGGCGTGCTTGAGATGTCGGAGCGGACTTGCCCACATGGGAAGATCCGGAAATTTTTGACTCATAAAAAACTTGTATGACCATTCAAAATCCCGTGCAGTTACCGGATCACCATTAGACCACCTTTTGTCTTTCCTGAGCTTGAAAGTCCAGAACATACCAGTCGAGTCACAGCTATAGCTCTCGCACACCGCAGGAACCACCTTTACATCACCCAACCCGCCGGGATTTGGCGCATACGCAAACAGACCTTCATATATGGTCCCCTGCGCCAGAACATGCTGCGCCTGCCAGTATACAGGATTAAAACTCTGAATATCAGGAAATGGAAACCTTACTATCTTCTCCCTCGTAGATGTCCCGCACCCAGCCATCAGTGCCAGAATAAAAGCAAAAAAAACAACTCGTTTCATGATACTCCTCAGTAAATAATTGGAACAGAAAGAAGATATCCTGGTTCAATATTCAACTTTACTGTTTTCCACGATTTTTTATACCAAAAAATTATTATTTAAAGTCCTGAATTCCAAATCATAATCCTGAAAATCTTCAGACATCACGAAATTCAAGCCATTCATTATATACCGGGTTTATAAATAAAGACATTTATAGGGCAAGAATGGAAAGATTTTATTATAAAATAAGCATTAGACATCGACTGTTATCGGGAGTTTTTGCAGGACATCCCCTAACAGCCGTTTATTGAGGGTTTTAAGCCAGTGCGCCATGTCTTCTGTCGATTCGATTGCATTGATGTGAGATGTACTCTCTGCAGCTTCAGCATAGCTGATATTGGCGATAATCTCTTTTATGACAGGAATACTCCTTGGAATAACGCTGAACCTGCGCAATCCAAGTCCGACCAGTAAAACCGTGTGTATCGGGTTTCCAGCCATCTCTCCGCATATCGAAAGAGGCATTCCATTGTCATTTGCACATCTGATCGCATTACCTATAATCCTCAGAAATGCTGGTTCAATCGGGTTGTATAGATAATTCACTTTAGCATTATTGCGGTCTGCAGCACTAAGATACTGGATGAGATCGTTTGTTCCAATTGATGCAAATTCAATCTCTTTCATGAATGTGCTCATCTCCAGTATCGCAAGAGGAACTTCAAAAAGAACACCACACCTGGGCATCCTGACCCCTAATCTCTGTGCGATCTGACTGATAAAGGCCTTTGCTTCGAGCCACTCCTGAAGGGTTGTGACCATGGGCACCATAATAGAATAATCATAACCATTCCCCGCGCGAAGTATGGCCATAACCTGGGATTCAAACAGGTCTTTGCGCTCCAGAAATATCCTTATTGCTCTCCAGCCCATAAAAGGATTGAACTCAAGAGGCATATCAAAGAACTGAGGTACCTTATCTCCCCCTATATCCATCAAGCGAATTACACAATGTTTCTTACCCGCTTTTTCAAGAATAGTTTTGTAGTATTCATATTGGATTGCCTCAGATGGCATCTCTTTGCGGTTAGAGAGAAGATACTCTGTTCTGACCAGCCCAATCCCGTCAGCGCCGTTTTCATTTGCGTCACCGACATCTTCAGGTAGAGAAATATTCGCCAGCACTTCAATCTCAATACCATCTTTAGTGTAAACCGGCCTTTTCCATTTTCTTTTTAACTCATTGAGAGCAGATAAATTTATGGCCTGCTTTTTATAACGTGATATTACTATTGAGGAAGGGCGCACATACACATTTCCTTTTTCGGCATCAACAAGTACCTGATCCCCCGGCTTTATATTCTCAGATATGTTGCGGATTCCAGATACGACTGGAATATTATAGGATCGGGCAAGGATTGCCGCATGTGATGTTTTACCGCCACTAACGGTAATAACTGCCTGGATCTTCGATTTATCATAGGCCAGAATATCGGTCGGGGTAAATGTTCTGAGTACAACCAGAACAACTGGTTCAACAAATGTTTTGGCCCGGCCATCGTCACCATAAAGATATGAAATCAGTTTCTCGCAGACATCAACCATATCAGAACTGCGTTCTTTGAAATATGCTGTGCCAGCCGATTCAAAGCGCTTAACAAAATCGTTAGAAACCAGACGTATGGATGACTCAAGGTCATAAAGCTTTGTAGAGATTGTCTCTACAACCTGCCCTATGAACGCTGGATCATCGAGTATATGTTCATATATATTCAGAATGGAAATATCAGTTTTGGAAGAACCGCTAAGATCAGATGCATACTGCCTGTATTCTTTTCTGGCCTGCTCCCTGATCTCATTAAAATGCATTATCTCATTACCGACATCCTGGCGAGAAATTGAGACGGTAGATGTCTGTTGAACTGCCCTGCCTACAAAATATGCAGAACCCATTCCCCAACCGGAGACAATCGGTATTCCACTGAACTTTACTTCCTTTTTCATGAAACCAGAACTTTCCAGATAGACTGCGAGTATTCTATTACAGTTCTATCACTAGAAAAATATCCCATACGAGCGATATTCAGAAGAGATTTGCGGGACCACTCAAGTTTGTTAACATAAAAATCGTCGATTTCAGTCTGTTTTTTGACATAGTCATCGAAATCGATAAGAACAAAGTATCTGTCGGAATCTCTTATAGAAGAAAGCAGTGGGTAAATTGCTGATCCGTCAGGTATACTGGGCAGAAGGCCTTCAATAAGCGAGAAAATATCTTTTAGCCTCTGATCTGATGAGAGAAGATCATTTGGACGATAATTCTGAATACTGCTGATTTCCTCAGAGCTTTTTCCAAATGAAAAGATGTTTTCTGTACCGACTTTTTCGATTAATTCGATATTTGTCCCACATCTGCTGGCAATGGTTAAAGCCCCGTTAAAAGCATACTTCATGTTAAAAGTGCCTGCCGCTTCGAATGAAGCGGTAGAAAGCTGTTCTGAAAGATCTGCAGCCGGAATCATGAGCTCGGCCCAGCTCATCCCGAAATTGGGCACGAAAACAACTTTCATAAGATCACTGATTTCCGGATCTTTATTCACCAGATCGGCAACGACATTTATCAGGTGAATTATCTGCTTTGCAAGAAAATCTGATGGTGACGCTTTGCCTGAAAAGATGTGAACTCTACTGCAATCAAGCTTGTTGCCGGATTTTACCTTCTGGTACCGGTAAAGGACATTGAGGATATGAAGCACCTGGCGTTTGTAGTTGTGGATTTTACCGCTCTGGACATCGAACATCGCAGATGTGTCGGGTTTTATCCCGGTATTTTTTTCTATCGTTGATGCGAACTTTTCTTTTGCCTGTGTTTTTATGCCGTCCAATTCCTTCAGAAATCCGGTATCTACCACATAGCTTTCCAGATTGGCAAGTTCCTGCGGATCGGTGATCCACTTATCACCAATAGCAGAATTGATTAGATTTGTAAGCTCAGGATTTGTGCAGACAAGCCAGCGACGGTGGGATACACCTGTGGTGGCATTTGTAAATTTGCCGGGCGAGCATCTTACATATGACGCAAAAAGCTTTTTCTTGACTATTTCCGACTGTTCCCTTGAAACTCCATTAACAGAAAAAGAACCTGCCACAGCAAGGTTGGCCAGTTTTATCCTCTTAACTTCACCTTCTTCAATCAGAGATAAATCCCTGATAAAATCGTCATCTGTACTGATTGTCTTACGGATCTCTTCCAGATGTACCTGATTAAGATCGAAGATTATCTGCATGTGACGGGGCAGAATTTTGGCTACTTTGTAGATTGGCCAGGCTTCCAGATTATCCCTGAGAATGGCGTTACTTGTGTAAGCGAAGACATTCTTAGTAATCTCCCAGGCCTGGTCCCATGGCACGTTTTCTACATCGACAAGTATGCGCATCAATTCAGGGATGGCCAGTGCGCACCTGCTGCCGTTTAAATGAATTATTACTTTTTTGTGCAGATCAAGAATACTGCTGTTGCAGGTTTTATAACGGCGTATAATGTCCTGAAGAGCAGCGCTGATAAAGAAAAATTGCTGCTTCATGCGCAGTTCAGTTGCTCTTCTGATATCCTCTTCAGGGAAAAGTACTTTTGTAATGCGTCCAAGCTGTGATTTCTCTTCACAGGCTCGAACATAATCATTGTGGTTTGCGTAATCGGCAAGAAATTCCTCAGAAGCATGAGCAGACCACAACCGCAACGTGTTCACTACCCCGTTACGATATCCAGGAATCGGCACATCATAAGGTACGGCATGCACCTGCTCAGAACATTTCCATTCGTATGGACCCAGTGTGATATTGGAATTTATCGGTTGGCAATCACCGGCAAAACCTACACTGCAGGAATATTCAGGTCTTACGATTTCCCAGGGGTGCCCCCTGTTCAGCCAGTCGTAGGGACGCTCCACCTGAACGCCATTTCGAATATCCTGCTGGAATTGAGAATAATCGTACCTTAAGCCATACCCCATCGCAGGGACTCCAAGTGTTGCCATCGACTCAATAAAACAGACTGCCGATTTCCCTTTACCTGAATTCCCCAGTTCAAAGTCATCTTCCTGAGAATAGATTTCCTGTAGTGAGATCCCCAAAGATCTGACAGCCATGTTCATAGGCTGCTCTATTCCCAGGTTGAGCAAATTATGACGAAGGCTCTTACCGAAGATATATTCCATAGACAAGAAGAAAACCCTGCGGACATTCTGTTCGTAATAGGTCTTCTGAGTTTTTATCCAGTTGTCTACCAGTTCACTTCTGACAGCATAAGCCAGAGCCATATATTTATCAAAGGACGTAGCTGTGGAATCATCCTTAGCAAGGAAATACCGGAGATAGCGGTAAAAAGATTCCTTTAGCTCCTTACTTTCCATAAATCTCCTGAAGAAACCTCGTCTTTTCAACGAGACATTTTACAATAAATCACCGCAAGTATTTACCAGAAGTTTCTATTACGACTCAGATGTCTGGCACGTAGATTTAACTGTTTTCAAAAACGAAAACGGATACTATAATGTAATTATACATTTCCAGCAAACTGTATTGTATAAAAAAGTCGTTCCAAACGTTTTTTTTAAGTTAAAAAGGTGACTTAGGCACTTCGATGCTTTGCGGCATAGATTCATAAAATTAGCTTATGCTCAGCCGTTTGTCAATGCGGCAGGATAT
>CAYLVN010000070.1:0-11193 GCA_964387115.1 uncultured Fibrobacter sp. | reverse complement strand
GCCTCCTGTGGGAGTATGAGAATCACTGCCCAGAAGCGTCTTTCCGGGAACTCCGAACCTCTCAAGGTGAACCTGATGGCAGATCCCGTTACCCGGTTTAGAGAATCTTATTCCATATTTGGCAGCCACAGTTTCCAGATATTTGTGATCATCAGCATTTTCGAAACCTTCCTGGATTGTATTGTGGTCAACATAAGAAACAGAAAGATCTGTTCTGACCTTATCAAAACCCATTGCTTCAAACTGAAGATAGGCCATAGTACCGGTTGCATCCTGAGTCAAAGTCTGATCTATCCGGATACCTATTTCCTGACCAGCCTGCGCTTTTCCTTCAACTATATGCGAATCGAGAATCTTCTGAACTACATTTTTACCCATTAAAATCTCTCTCTTTCTATAAATCACTTATGAGTCTTGTAGAACCGGTTAACGTATATAAAAACTGAATGCCGATTTCGAAAAATAGAAATTACCAGCACCACAGACAACTCTTGTTTTGTAAAAGAGCTGCCTGCAGGGAGAGATGGTCCAGCCGGTTACAGATCACTCAGGTTCTTAAGTGCAGAACCCAGTGTTCGCTTATTAAGCAAGTCACGCATAACCACCGGCTCGTAAGGATTGTCGCCGGGAAAAATTGCCAGAAAAGGGACACTCCTTGACCCCAGGTGATTCAGCAGCGACTCTATAACGGGATCTGGCCGGGTCAGGTCAGCTTTTATCAAGACTGCATTCTTTGCAGCTATTAACTTTTTTATCTCCGGAGAATTCAGTACCGCGATTTTGTTGTATTGGCAGTTCATACACCATGATGCTGTAAAATCGATTATCACATGTCGGCCGTTGGCATGGGCGTCCCTAAGCAATGATGAGGAAAAATTCATCCATTCGCCCGATCCATCTTTAAAAGATGCTGCCTTTACTGATGTTTTGTAAAACACTTTGTAGTTAAGATGAAAGCCGGCAGATCCTATCAGTAAAGCTATCAGAAGTACCAGTGCTTTCCGTTTCAGTTGTGATCCCCAGGGGGCAAATCTGGTGTAAACAACGACCGCGAATACCATAAACACACAAAAGCCTATTGTTGCAACCATCATTTCCTGGGATAAGCCCTTCATAAGGTATACAGCCATACCAATGAGAATAAACCCCATAAGGTATTTAAAATCTTTCATCCATGGACCGGGTCTGGGAATAAGCCTCGACAGGCGGCTGCTTGAGGCAAAAAGCACATAGGGGAAAGCCATTCCCAGGCCAATAGAGGCAAAGACCGCAAAAACGACCTGAGGAGTCCTGGTCAGTGCCCAGGCCAGAGTTGCTCCAAGCAGCGGTCCGCTGCATGGTGTTGCAAGAATAGTAGCAAACACTCCCTTGAAAAAGTCCCCGAGAAGTCCTGAACCACCTCTTTTTTCAAGGTTGGAAATGGACCCGGGAAGTATGATTGTAAAGAGATCAAACATACCAAGTGCAAAAAGGACAATGAGCACAATAATGCCAGCCAGCACTCCGGGGTTCTGAAACTGTTCGCCCCAGGAGAACTTTGCAAATGATGCAAGTGCGGCAAGCACCATAAAGACCGAAATCATACCACCGGAAAACGAGATGCTCTTCTTTATCGCCAGGATCTTTGAATTTCCTGCAGCCTGAGAAAATGAAAGGATCTTTATTCCAAGAACCGGAAGCACACATGGCATGACATTCAAAATCAGACCTGCAAGAAAACCGAAAATAAGAGCCAGCCAGAGGTGGAACTCGATTTTCTTCTCAACCGGACTATAATCCCATTGCTGAACCTCTTTTACAGCCGCAGGGACATTCTCCTGTACATTTAAAACAGAAAGCATAGACAAAGATGGAATCTGCTGCTGAGAAGCTCTGAACAGAGGCATCGATTCACTTGCCCTGCCCAGAGCGATCGAAAACAGAGGTTCTCCGGCAAACTGTTCTGACTGTGATCCGGACTTGCTTACATTGACAGTAAACGGAATCCTTTTTGAGACAGGGATACAGGATGTGTGACAGATAAGGCCATCAATACGCAATGTGCCACTTGTTTTCCCGGCCCACTTTTCAGGTATCTTTCCGCGTACAAAGAAGAAAGTTTCCTTTTCATATGCCCAGACCCAGTCTCCCATTGATGGCTTGAATTTACGGGCACTCATTTTCTTAACATCGAGCCACTGGATCTCTTCTGCCCCGTCAATCCCGATTTCCAGAGGTTTCCCAATCCCCGGACCCAGAGGATTACCGTAAAGATGGTAATTCGAAGGAACCTTGACCTGTAAGCCCAGAAAAACGGTATCACCTGGAGAATAAGCCTGATGAGAACTGAGCATCCTGACCTGTAAATCATCATCGGCCAGAACCGGGGAGAATGAAGGAACAGTGTATATAAGCAGGAAAGCCGTTGCTAAGGTCAACCTGATTAAGCCGACAATCGTTTGTCCGGTTACTGGATTTTTTAACAGCATCTTTAATTCCTCTGGTCCAGAGCTACTTTCAATTACGAATGGGACAGATATATATTTCAATATTACACTGCATTACACTGCCGGTTCACAGCAGATTATAAAATAGAAAGAGCCTCGCAGTAAAGGAAGGAGATGCGGATGAATTCCGGACAGCAAATTATCGAAGAAAAATTTGTTGAAGAGAACCTTCGTGCTGAAGACGCAATAACAAAAGGTGACTTTCCGGAAGCAGCACGCATCCTTGTGGCTGTTGTTGAACAGGATCCACAGAACTGGCGGGCTTATAACAGCTTCGGTATTATTTCCTGGGCACGGAAGTACTGGCTTGATGCATTTGCGATGTTCAAAAAATCGGTCTCATTAAATCCACTTTACCTCGACGCTCTGATTAACTTGTTTGATGCCTCTCTGAAGCTGAGGAAAGTTGAGGAAGCCCTTCCCTATTTCGAAAAAGCGCTGCAGGACAACCCCGACATCGAAGAGATCAGAATTATCCGTGACGGAATCGTAGAACAGGGTCAGGACATCTACACCAGTAAACGTGCTTTGTCTATTGGTTTTTACAGTCCTATTATCGAAGAGGCTGAAAAAGAACTTGAATCGGGAAACCTTTACAAGGCGATGGAATTATTTATTAAAGCGAATGATTCCGAAGGACCCAGTTCAAAGGCTTTCTGCGGTCTGGGAATAATCTCTTTTTACCAGAAAAGATACCAGGATGCTTTCACACTCTTTTTAGAATCAATTAAGCTTAATCCTTCTGACCCCGACACTTACCTTAACCTGCTTGATGCAGCCAGGGAGTGCGGAAATATTAATGATGCAGTTAAAATTTTCAACACCTACAGGCAGGAATACAACCAGCTGGATTCAATTGCATCAGAGTTTGAAGGCCAGACTTAAAAAAAAACAGAATAGTACTAAAGTGCCAGAAAAAATTAGCCGATAGAGTTAATGTAACAACCCGGAAGCTCTTTGCACCTCCCTTGTGTGCCTGTTCTCTCAGCTTCCCCGCATTAGAGAGAACAGTAGAGTAATGGGTAATAGTAAATATCTCATATAAGAAAACGGATGCTCTTCAGGCATCCGTTTCTTTTTCCCCCCTCCAACCTTATACTTTTCCCTGCCGGAGTGTATTTTAAAAAAGATTAAGGTCCACAAAAAAAGACATCCTCAATGATCCAGACCAGAATTTTTAACTTAAAGATCTCAGGGATTGTATTTCTTTGTCTGCATCTACTCTTTTTCGGTCTTTTTCTGTCCGCAGAAGGCAAAGTGCGAGGCCAAAGAATTTTAAATCCGGAAAGCAGTGGACGACTCACGTCTTCCAACCAGGTTCGTAATCTCGAAAACCGGTTAAAACCTTTTCTTGAACACAGAATCAGAAGAGCAGGCCGCTTTAATGGACTCCCCCAGCTCAATCCCGAAAATATCCCTGCAGAAAGCGATATCCTGCAGTTGGCAAGAGTCTGGAACGACCTTTCACCGGAATTCAAAGTCCTATATAAAGAAGCCATAAGCATTCCCAAATCTTTTTCAGTCCATCTAAGTCCAGGCGGGAATTTTGAGGTCTATTACACTACAGTGGGACCTGACAGCGTCAGTTCTGCTGATCATTTTGGATTTGAAGGTACTGACTGGTCCCTGAAAACTGATAAAAGAAACGGTGTCCCCGATTATGTTGATGAGGTTGCCTGGGCACTTGACAGCTGCTGGTCAATAATGGTTGACCGGTTTGGTTTCAATCCGCCATTACCATCTAAAGACTCGGGCCATCGCTCTGACAGGTACAAGGTGATCATCGAAGAGCAGCAATTTTCATATTACGGGCTCACCTGGGTAGACGATCCTGGGAGCAGAAAAAAAGGCTACCCCAGCTATATCACGCTGAGAAATGACTGGTCCGGAAATGAATGGAGAGAACTTGGATATAACGAACATCCCGAAGATGGTGCGCGGGTCACCTGTGCCCACGAACTGTTCCATGCAGTCCAATACGCAATGACCTGGAATGTAAATGACGGCATTTTCCTCGATGATTTTCCAATGACCTGGATCGAGGGATCAGCAGTGCTCATGGAAGAAACGATTTTCGGATATATCAATGATTACCTGCAATACACAGATTTTTACTTTAAAAACCCGGGCATGTCATTTCTTAATCAGACAATGGAAAATACCGTATACACGAATTCTCTTCTTATGCTCTATTTATGCAAATTCGCCGGAGATTCACCGGGAATTGACTTCATTAAAGGTATCTTCGACAACAACTATCAGAAATTGACGCCATTTCATAAAAATCTCAGTTCTACCTCTTCTTCTATAGGCCACCTCTGGACTGACCTTCTTGCCTCTTTTCATGCATCATCTTTCTTCTCCGGCACACGGGCTGACACAAGCAGATTTCTAAACGATGCAGGCCTGTTTCTACAGTGGAACTATGATGAGAGCAATTCTCCCCCTGAAACTATTCAGAAAACAGTTAATCCTTATGGAATGGCCAGATTCCACATCCCACGTCAATCAATCCAGGATGATACTCTATTTATTTTCCTAAGCAGTCCCTCCAGGCAATACTACACTGATTTTGGAAGGACATGGGCCGCAAATCTTATTGTCAGAACCCGCGAGAAGGATTCCGTTTTAACTCTTCAGCTGGATTCTATAGGTAATGGCACCGCCATGTTCCCTGACTTGAAAGAAATAGATGATATAATAGTGCTGGTCACCAACGGACACCCCTCACTGGCAAGAAATTATATGGTTTCATTCCAGCACTGCGGAATAAATTATAAAACCGGCAGCAGCCAGTCTATTGCTGCCACTTCGGTTGACAAACAGAGTTCTGCATCAGTACAACTTGACACAAAAAAAGACCTCAGATGTCCTCTGCGGATATCCGACACTCTTGATAAACAACTGATCGCTTCTGCACAGGCCAGTTATCTTAAACCGATCTCCTCTTTATTCCACATTTCATTCCCCGCTGTCTGGAGCAGTTCAATGTCCGGAGATTCTATCTCTGCCTCACTCACGATCTATCCTGAATCATCACCACAGATAGATGACGCATTGATCTACGCATGGAACCCCAGCTCATCTTTTTGGGAAAAATCAGGTAATTCCATCATTGATACTACAGGTACAATCAACATCACACATGCCATCACAGACCCGGGAATCTATGCTGTATTTGTTTCTCAAACAAACAACCACAAAGGAAGCATCGTGGCCAGCCCTAACCCGGTACGCCTCAGAGGTAAACAGGGTCAGGTAAGATTCACCGGTGCAGAAATACTGGAGATAAGAATTTATTCCAGCACCGGTTCACTGGTTTATAAAACTGTGACAGACAACCTGTGGCACCTTAACAACTCTGAGAACAAAAGTGTTGTTCCGGGGTTGTACCACGCAATCATCACTTTCAAAAACAATGAAACTTATCGTACCGAAACTGCACGTCGCAAAATAATGGTGACACCATGAAAAGAATTACACTTTTGACTTTTGTTGCTCTGATCTCTCTTTTTTGCTCTTCATGCAACAGAATTCATGTTAAGGAAAAAGTTGCAGCTACTATTCCGGTGGCCCATGAAAGGCTTTATCTGGCACCTCTTGTCAGTGAAGCCGTAGTGGAGAAGATTCCAGGCTGGCCACAGGATCCTGAGCAGCAGGAAGTGCTTCTTCAATCTTTGAATGGAATCTGGAACAAGCTCAAGGCCGAGTTTCACAGATGTGAAAAAAAGGGGCTCTACGAGATGACTGAAGATTCAGAGAACCCAACAATGAGAATTTCTGTAATTATTACCTCTGTAGAGCTTTATGGAGACACACTGAGTATGCCTGTAAGACTTGAAGCAGAGCGCATTCCCGACGGTCAGCATTTTATTTACACAATCCCGGCTTATTCACATTCTCAGGGTCAGCAGAATCAGTTTCACCATATCGGACTGCTACTGCTAAATTACAAAAGAACATTCCCCTATAAACTCATTGTCAGTTTTTTCTACGCCCATTGACGGGAACAGATAGATAAGTCACCTGCAAAGCTATTCTGTTTTCCGGTTTCTCTGAGCAGAGATGATTGCCATCGCTGCGATTCCCTCTCCTTTACCAAATGCGGTTAAGCCCTCTCCTGAAGTAGCAGTAAATCCGACATGTTCAACCGGCAGAGAAAGAAGCGATGCCAGTGAGTTACGGATCGCAGGAATATGCTCTGCGAGATGAGGTCTGCGGGCTTCTACAGAAACAGACAGATGATTAATCTTATAATCATTGAGCATCCCGAGTGCTCTGGCAAGGTAGACTCTGCTATCCTTTATACCCTGATTGAGACAGAGATCATCACTTATCTTTCCAAGAATGTTAATCCCGGTCAATCCTGAAACAGCATTTGTAACGGCATGCAGTACTACATCAGCATCACTGTTACCATCAAGCCCCGTGTATCCAGGAATAACAACCCCACCCAGAATCAGAGGCTTTGTTGTCAACGATGATTCGAAAGCATGAGAATCCTGACCTATGGCACATATATACATCAGTAACCTTTCAGCACGGGACAGAAAACTGTCCGGTGTAAATTAACGGTTAATTTTTCGACCTCACCCGGTTTTATCTTTTTTGACTTATCTCAGGGCAAAAGCAGATATATCCGGGTAACCACATATTACCTGACTTATGCACCCGGATCAGGGCGAATTGCATTTATCCCTTCCAGGGTGTATAAGTCAGGTATTAATAATATAAATCTCAGGAACAAGGGAATTTTATGATCATCTGAAGCAAACGCTGAGGAGAGATCAGCAGCTTTACATTTTTATTTTTTGATGACAAGAAGCGGTATCTCAATTTTCCCCATGAGTGTCCCTTTTACTGCATCAATCAGCTCCGCTGTAAACAGCAGTTTTTCTTCATTACGGCTTACCTTTTCAAAATAGAGGAACCCGCTGGCATGCCCGCCACTTTCAATCACACCGTCAGGAAGCACCTTGACAATCATTTCTTCTGTAGGGAGATCAATCTTTGCCCATACTGTATAGTAACGACTGTAGTAGAGTGAATCAATTGTAAAGGAATCCTGATATGCCGGAAATGAAGGGTACATTCTTGAACAGTAAGGGGCCACTGAGAATTTCTGGCAATCTATGGAAGATGGCAGAGGAAAGGGATATGGAAGAATTATCCATGGATCTTTCAGTGTTCCTGTTATCTCATAAGGAGGCAGTGCGGCATAGATGTTCTGGCTGCTCAGTCCGGTTATACTGAACTCACTGTACCTGATTAAAAGAAGCCTGCCGCTGTTATTCTGTAAAGTAAGACGGAGAGGGGTTATCTTATCGAGGATATCTGGTCTGCCTGTCCAGGCCTGAGCTTCCACCAGGATACTGACCCCTGCGGCTTCTGCATAAACCGCTCCCTCCAGCACTTCGGAGTTCTGAGCACCGGGACCAGGCACTATCTTTATGTTTGTTGCACAACTCAGAATAAGCAGAACTGCAAACAGAAGTAAAACCCGAAACATTTTTCGCACCTCTATTTTGTAGAGGAGCAAGAAAAATGCCACGAAGCGGTTTGACAGAGCACTTGCACTCTGTCAAACTGAACGTTATCTTGACTGCTGAATAATCCAGTTAAGTGATACTATTAACCGGTAAACAAGTGCAATCAGGGAAAGAAGAATTCCATGGATTACAGTGACTATAAAACCAGAATTATGTGTCAGAGACTTTATTTTTTCTCTATTACGGAAGACAAGAAAACCTCCCGCAGAAAGAAAAATGACTTTCAACAAACTTCCGGGAAACCTGACTTTAAATTTACTTCTCATCCTGCCTCCCTTAAAAATTAAACAGCAGTTTTTTCTGAATCAACGCGACATTTACCATCCGTAACCCGATTGTCAAGGGAGATATAAGAACGACACGCGGAAACACTTTTATATGCGGGCCGCATTATCCGTCCACCGCTTATCAGCTCCTCAATACGATGAGAACACCACCCTGCTATTCTGGATATGGCAAATATCGGGGTAAAAAGTTCTCTGGGGATATTGAGCATATCGTATACAAAACCCGAGTATAAATCGACATTTGCTGAAATCGGCTTTGTGATACCTTTTTCTTCACGAATCACACCCGGAGAAACCTTCTCAATAATTCTAAACAGATTGTACTCATCCTCCCTCGACTTTACCTTTGCCAGCTCAGATGCCTTCTCCCTGAGCACCACAGCTCTGGGATCTGACAGTGTGTAAACCGCATGTCCCATTCCGTAAATTAACCCTTTTCTATCGAATGCATCCTTCCTCAGAAGTCTGGTCAGATATGCCGCAACCTCCTGCTCATCTTTCCAATCCTTTACCGACTCCTTAAGATCATCCATCATCTGAGCAACCTTGATATTTGCCCCGCCATGCTTTGGCCCTTTCAGAGAGCCTACAGCTGCAGCGATTGCCGAATAGGTGTCGGTATCTGATGATGAAACAACGTGCAGAGCAAATGCAGAATTGTTTCCACCACCATGCTCTGCATGAAGGATCAATGACAAATCCAGCGTCTCTGCTTCCAGGGTAGTAAAGCTGCTGTCGGGACGAATCATGTAAAGGAAATTCTCAGCAGTGCCTAAACCCGGCTGTGGATTGTGAATAAAGAGACTCTGGTTATCATAATAATGACGTTTGGCCTGATAGCCATAGGCTACCATGGTTGGGAATCTGGCTATAAGTTCTATGCATTGTCTCAGTACATTCTTAATGCTCAGATCTTCAGGATTCTCATCGTAGGAATAGCTGGCCAGAACAGCCCTGGCAAGTTTATTCATGATATCGGGACTTGGAGCTTTCAAAATCATATTCTCTGTGAAGCCATCCGGAAGATCCCTGCAGCTCTCAAGCATACCCTTGAACAGCTCAAGCTGCTCTTTATCGGGCAGATTACCAAACAAAAGCAGGTAGATAACCTCATTGAACCCGATTCTCTTCTCCCTGCGGCACCCATGGACAATCTCCTCAACATCGATTCCTCTGTACCGTAAGCGCCCTTCAACAGGGACCTTCTCATTTTCATCAACGATGTAACCGTGCACATCACCAATGCTTGTCAGCCCAACAAGAACACCCGTCCCATCAGCGTTACGCAAACCACGTTTAACATTGTATTTGGAATACAAACTTGGATCCAGAGTGTTACTCTCAACCGCGATTTTCGCAGCCTGATCAAGGAACTGAGTTTCGGATTCAGACAGTTTTCTTTTGTGCTCGTACATAGACAATCCAATCTTTTTGAAATACCGAAATGGAAAATATACATCAAGGAAATCAGCTGTATAAGTCCATTTTCTTCTCTCGAGGAGTAAAAAATTCCTCATGAAGATCAATGTAACTATCTCTTTGGGATGTCAGATAAACCTTTGACGCAAAACAAAAAAAACGCAGCTGGATAAGGCAAAAAAACTTTCAGGCATCCTGAGTTTATCACCTTTTCGAAATGACCTGCAGTGCCTTCAAAAACCTTATCATCTTCTATATCTTACAGTTTTTTTATTCTCCCCAACTGCGACTTTCAGGATAATTGCAATAGCAATACATTAAATAGAAATGTATATTCTCCTCTTCCCTATCAAAAGGAGATTCAAAATGAGCGGAAAAGAGCTGGACCAGACCCTGGTGCTTATTAAGCCCGATGCATTAAAAAACTCTCTCACCGGTTATGTGCTTTCACTTCTTTCGGAATTTCATACCGGTCTGCGTTTCGCAGGAACAAAAATTGTCCATGTATCAAGGATGCTGGCAGAAGAGCATTATGCTGAACATCGCGGGAAATCCTTTTTTCCGCCTCTTATCGAATACATAACTGGCCTGAGCCACTACCCGGATGAACCCATTAAACAGAGAGTCGTGGCAATCGTTTACCAGGGTATAGATGCTGTACCGAAAATCAGAGCTATTGCCGGACCTACAAACCCATTGGTTGCAAGGGAACAAAAACCCGGTTGCATTCGTTCTTTAGGTACCCTCTTCCCTATCAAAGACAAAGATGGTCATTTAATCGATCAGAGAATGGACAATCTGATCCATGCATCAGCCACAGATCTGGAAGCGGAACGTGAAATAAAGCTCTGGTTTATGCCCAATGACATCCCCCCTTATATGCAGAACTACGCTACCAAGAAAAGCGAAAGACACTTCTACTTCAAAGATGGGAAACTCTCTGAGGATCATGTACCAGGAAGCTTTTGTATAGTCGCCCCAGGAGACATTGTCTGGGAATCAGATCTGGCAATACTGCATGCAATTGCAGATGGTACCCCGTCAAAGGGAACTCTTGAATCTGTAGTAGCCAAATATCTGGTAAATCAGGTAAGATAAAAAGATACCCGGGCGAAACTGACAGCATACGCTGACGGTTTCGCCTGCTCCTGCTCACCTGTTTCACCCCAGAGATGACTTTGGGACTCACCCACAGATCCATTTAACGAGTTAAGTCACACCTTCACCCCAGAGGTGACTTTGTGACTCTCCCACATATCCCATTTAACGTGTTAAGTCACTCTTTCACCCCAGAGGTAACTTTGGGACTCTCCACGGATCCATTTAACGAGTTAAGTCACTCCTTCACCCCAGAGGTGACTTTGTGACTCTCCCACATATCCCATTTAACGTGTTAAGTCACTCTTTCACCCCAGAGGTAACTTTGGGACTCTCCACGATTCATTTAACGTG
>CAYLVN010000069.1:0-11204 GCA_964387115.1 uncultured Fibrobacter sp. | reverse complement strand
GCTCACCGGGCAAACGACGGGGCGCATGACCATAAGCTGAGCAATGCGGTCGCCTCTTTTGACAGTAAATGGCTGGTCACCAAAATTGGCCAGGATAATTTTTACCTCGCCTCTGTAATCAGCATCGATTGTTCCTGGTGTATTAAGCACTGTCACACCGTACTTGAATGCAAGGCCGCTTCTGGGGCGAACCTGAACCTCCAGTCCTTCCGGAATTTCAAAGCAGAATCCAGTCGGGACTATAGCCCTTGATCCCGGAAGAATCATCAGGTCGCTGTCTACAGCAGCGCAGACATCGCATCCGCTGGAGCCCGGTGTCATCCTTCGGGGGAGAGGGAGGTCTGAAGCATGTTCGAGACGTTTGACTGCAATAGCAATAGTATTCATAGTTTTACCCCAATAAAAAAGGCCCGCTGGAGGCGGGCCCTGTTTGAAAAGAAGAAAAATATTCTACAGAAGAGCTTTACGGCTGAGTTTTACCTTGCCGAAACGGTCGAAACCGATAAGCTTTACACGTACCTTGTCTCCTACATTCAGGACATCTTCGACTTTGGCTACGCGTGTGTTATCGAGCTCAGAGATATGTATAAGACCTTCTTTACCAGGCAGGAACTCTACAAAAGCACCGAAATCAACTACTGTCTTTACAACTGCATCGTAGACCGCGCCCATTTCCGGTTCTGCAACGATGCCCTTGATTTTCTTCAGAGCCGCATCACGCTGCTCTTTGTTAACAGCCGCAATCTGGATTGTGCCGTCGTCTTCGATAAAGATGGTTGTGCCGGTTGTCTCCTGAATTTCACGGACAACTTTTCCACTTGGACCGATCACTTCTCTGATCTTTTCTTTATCGATAACAATCGTGCTTATGCGCGGTGCATGAGCAGAAAGCTCCTTACGGGACTGTGGTATTGTACTTTCCATGATATCGAGAATTTTCATTCTTGCGACTTTGGCTTTTTCCAGAGCGTCTTTCATGATCTCGGATGTGATGCCGTGGATTTTAATATCCATCTGAATTGCTGTCACACCATCTCTGGTTCCGACAATTTTAAAATCCATATCACCGATATGATCTTCTGTACCCAGAATATCGGTAAGAATGGCATACCGGTCGCCATCTTTGATGAGACCCATTGCCACACCTGCCACATGACTTTTGATCGGAACACCTGCAGCCATAAGAGAAAGTGATGAACCGCAAACTGAAGCCATGGAGGAAGAACCGTTGGATTCCATGATTTCCGAAACGACTCTTATGGTGTAAGGAAAACTCTTTTCATCGGGAAGCACAGGTGCAAGAGACCTTTCGGCCAGATGGCCATGTCCTACTTCGCGCCTGCTGACAGATCCCAGCCTCTTTACTTCGCCAACAGAGTAGGGGGGGAAGTTATAATGAAGCATATAGGATTTATCGTATTCACCCTGGATGCTGTCGATATGCTGCTGGTCGAGTTTTGTTCCAAGAGTAGTTGCAACAAGGGCCTGGGTTTCACCCCTGGTAAAAAGAGCGGAACCGTGGGAGCGCGGGAGCACATCAAGTTCACATGTAATATCGCGGATCTGGTCGAGTCCGCGGCCGCCGATACGGGTACCCTGCTCAATTATGGTGTGTCGTATATCATCTCGTTCAATATCGGAAAAAATAGAAGCGATCTGTTTTTCTGAGTCAGGGAAACGCTCTGCAAGAGCAGTCTGAACCTCTTTAAGCATTTCCTTAAGACCGCCATACCTGGCCTTTTTGTCTCCAAGAAAGCTGGTTTCATGAATACGTCCGCTTACCAGAGACTTCACAGCCTCTACCAGTTCAGGATTGGTCGGGGTTTCTTCAAAGGGGACTGCAGCAGGTTTATTCAGCTGCGCAATAAGCTCTTTTTGAAGAGCAACGATTTTTTTGATTTCCTGATGAGCAAGAGCGAGTGCTTCGATAAGTTTATCTTCCGGAAGTTCCGATGCTCCACCTTCGACCATCATTATGGAATCTTCGGTTCCGGCCACCACCATATCAAGGCTTCCGGTCTCAGTTTCTGCAAGTGAGGGGAAGACTTTCAGGTTCCCTTCAACCATCCCGACTCTTACACCTGCAACAGGTTCCTGGAATGGGATATCAGAGATACACAGGGCGCATGAAGCAGCGGTTATGGCCATGACATCTGCATCGTAATTGTCATCGGCAGATATTACCGTGCAGACAACCTGAACTTCATTGCGGTACCCATCGGGGAAGAGTGGACGGATAGGCCTGTCGACCAGTCTTGCGGAAAGGATCTCCTTTTCACTTGGTCTGCCTTCACGTTTGATAAATCCGCCAGGGATCTTTCCGGCGGCATAAGTTTTTTCCACGTATTCAACAGAGAGCGGAAAAAAGTCCGACTCTGATTCGGCACCGGAACATGCGGTCGCAAGAACCATCGTGTCTCCAATGCGGGCGACAACCGCACCACCTGCCTGTTTAGCTATACGTCCTGTCTCAAGTGAAACCTTAATACCAGCGATTTCGGTTTCTGAAAAGATACGAGCCATTAATAGAACTCCTGACTTTTAAAGTATGTAGAAGATGTTTTTCGGCAGAAATGGAACAAAGGATCTGTCAAATACTGCAAAGATGGTGAGAGTAGCGGAGGAGAAATCCTGCCGCTACTTTCTAATATTCAGTTTTTTGATCAAAGCACGGTATCTCTCGATATCAGTTTTAGAAAGATAGTCAAGCAGCGAGCGTCTCTGACCTACTAATTTCAGCAAACCATATCTGGTATGATGATCTTTGTTGTTGATCTTGAGGTGTTCGGTCAGTAAATTAATGCGCTCAGTAAGAATTGCTACCTGCACATCTGTGTTACCGGTGTCTTTGTCGGATTTTCCATGTTCTTTTGCCAGCTCATGCTTACGCTCTTTGGTCAAAGCCATTTGCGTTTCTCCTCTGAAAAAAAATTCCGAATGTTGTTGATATCCTGTTTCATCTGACTTACCAGCTCACCTGCATCTTTAAAAGTGCGGTTCTCCCTTATAAACCGGGAAACCCACAGGCGGGCCTTTTCTCCTGTTTCCGGAACTGCTCCGCTCAGGTCAAGAGCATGAAACTCCAGATGAGCTTCACGATGAGCAAAAGTGGGGCATTCTCCATAATAAAGAGCCCCTGGAAGCAGGTTTCCTTTAAACTCCAGTTCGGCGGCACAAACCCCTGGCGGCGGTAAAACTTTTTGCGAAGGCGGCCTTTTAAAATTAAGGGTTGGAAAGCCGAGCTGTGAGCCTAATTTCAAACCCTGAGTCCGTTCTGCTGTAATCAGATATGGATGCCCAAGCATCTCTATCGCTTCATTCAGACGGCCCTCAGTTACCAATTTGCGGATCTTTGTGGAGGAGATAATCAACTCTTCCTGACTCAATAAATCCGCGGTAAATATTACAATATGATATTTGCTCATTGCTTCACGCAAAAATTTCTTTCCACCGGTACGATCTTTCCCTACCGCGTGACCCTCGCCCAGAACCCACTCTGCAGCATGAAGTCTGTCTATGAGCACCCTTTTTACAAAATCCTCAGGAGAAAGGCTGCTGAATTCCTGATTAAAGCTGATCTTCAGAAGAAAATCTACACCAAGCCTCTCAACCAGGGCCGCCTTCTCTTCAAATGTTGTCAGTAGAAACTGTGGCAACTCAGGATATAATACAGCTCTGGTATGGGGCTCAAAGGTCACCACAACACTGCTTTTTCCGGTTTGTCTGGCCCGCTCGACAACTTCTCTTATTAAAACCTTATGACCCTTGTGGACACCGTCGAAATTCCCGACAGTGACCACACTTGACATCTCTGGTGACGGCCTGTCGGCCAGAGTAAGAATTTTCATTCATCTACTCCGTAAGGAAGCACTACGACTGGATGAAATACCGTCGCTGTCTTTCTTTTAAGCACTGCTATCAATTTGTCTTCACAATAAGCAAAGACCACTTCTGAATCGTTCTCTTTCTCAATGTCAATATCGATTCCATTGAGAATACCGGCCTTCTTTGAGGATGGAACCTGAAAAGACGGGGAGCTCCGGAAAAGCTCCGTAGGAGAAATGATGTAATTTTCGGCCATCTCAAGATTTTGCGGAGCAAGTGAGTTGTCAACTGTAAACCGGCCTGCGCCAAGCCTCCTTATACTGGTTGCATACCCGAAGGTCCCGGTTTTCAAAGACAGATCTCTGACAAGGGATCTGACGTATGTACCACCACTACAGCAGACTTTTAATTCACCAGCCCCTGTGAGGTTGTCGTAATTTAGAATTTCAAAGGAATGAATTTTGACCGGACGCGCCTGGAGAGAGAGCTTTTTGCCTTCACGGGCCATTTTGTATGCCCTGACTCCGTTTATCTTGACTGCAGAATAATCAGGAGGAACCTGCAATTGGTCCCCGGTCAGCTCTGAAACCGCATTTTCGATACTGCTTCTATCGGGAACAGGGCCACCTGAGCATATTATCTGACCCTCTGAATCCAATGTGTCTGTCTGGGTCCCGAATTGAATTCCAAAGCTATAGGTTTTGGGTTCGGAATCGATAAATCTTAGAAGCCGCGTTGCAGAGCCCAGGGCGATAATCAACACTCCGCTGGCAGCAGGGTCAAGTGTGCCTGCGTGTCCGGCTTTGGAGACTCGAAGCAAACGTCTGATCCGGTTCACCATTTGAAAAGAAGATGGACCGCAGGGTTTGTCTATGCACAAAAATCCATCCAACCCCTCTCAGCTCAGCTCCTTCTCTATTATGGAAAGTATATGCGGGAGTGCAAGAGAAAAGGGCTGCTTTATGGTACAGCCGGCAGCACTTGAATGACCGCCTCCTCCAAGCACTTTCTGGGCAATTTTTCCTACATCAACCCTGCCCTTTGAGCGCAGGGAAAAATGGGATTCTGTATCACTGTATTTGGCCATTATCCCCACTTCGACACCTTCTGCGGTAATTGTTGTATCGGCCATCCCTTCACTGTCGCTGTAATGCGCACCCAGCTCATCAAGAACAGAGAGTGGCATCTCCATGATACTGACTTTACCATCAAGATGAAAGCTCAGTGTTGACCAGATTCGTGACTGGAGCAGCAGCGCTTTGCGGGAGTGGGAACAGTAGACTTTTTCGTAAACTTTGGCACAATCGGCACCACGGTCCGCAAGCTCGGCACAGAGCCTGAGAATGCGGCTGTTTGTGTTTGAAAAACGGAATCCGCCAGTGTCGGTAAGTATCGCCGCATAAAGTGCTTCAGCTACACCCGGGGGAAAATCAATTTTAGAACGGAGGAAAAAACCGCTTATTAACTCTCCTGTTGCGGCGGCTGATGTCTCAACGATGTTAACGTTTCCAAACCGGGTATTGTCTCTGTGGTGATCGATATTAATTATGGCCCGGGGAGTGTCGGAACTTGTCCATCCCATACGCCCGGGATTTGAACAGTCTAACACAACCAGAACGTATTCACCCTGAGGCGGAGTAGCTTTGATCTGGGAAGAGTTCTGCAGAAACGTAAACTTCGCGGGCAGCGGATCGACATTATATATGTGGACCTGTTTTCCAAGCGACTGCAGGTACCAGGAAAAAGCAAGCTGAGATCCGACTGAATCACCGTCAAGACTGAGGTGAGAGGAGATGACAAAGTTGCTGTGATCGTTTATCAGATTTAGAAGTTCATTCCAGATCATTTTGAATTTCTTTGAGAAGCTCGTTAATGTGTTGACCGTGCTCAATAGAGTTGTCAATTTTGAAGTACAGACGGGGGAAGTGCTTGACAGTTACACGAGATGATACCAGCTTCTGGATAAAGGGAGCGGCTCCGTTGAGCGCCGCTACCGCAGTGTCTTTTGTCTGTTGGTCGCCATATATACTCACGTATACTGTAGCATTACGAGTATCCTGCGCAAGCTTTATACTGGTAACTGTGATCAATGCAGGAATGCGGGGATCCCTGAGTTCCTGCGAAATCACCAACCCTATCTCCCGCTGCAGAAGCTCTGAGAGACGTTCCATATGATAATGTAAAGACGGCATTTTACTCCTGATTAAACTGGTGCAGAGAGTTTTCTGGCTATTTCGACTTCCTCAAAGACTTCTATACGATCGTTATCATGGAAATCAGAATAGTTGTGGAGAGTTACACCACATTCGTATCCAGCAGAAACCTCACGCACATCTTCCTGCATTCTTCTAAGTGTGCTGATACGGCTTTCAACTACAATTACATCATCACGGATAAGCCTTGCTTTCATGCCGCGCACAACTGTACCGCTTTCAACATAGCACCCTGCGACAGTACCAACTTTTGAGATTTTAAAGACCTTGCGGACCTGAATTGTGGCAAGCAGGTTTTCTTTGATTTCAGGCTTGAGCATCCCTTCCATGGCGTTTCTAACCGCCTCAAGGGCCTCATAGATGATTTTGTAGGTTCTTATCTCTACCCCTTCACGTTTGGCAAGGTCACGGATCTTTGTGTTGGGACTGAGATGAAATCCGATAATAAGCGCGTTTGAAGCGGCAGCAAGCATGACATCGGTTTCTTTTATTGCTCCCACGCTCTTATGAATGACGGCTACCTTTATCTCTTCTGTACTGAGTTTTTCCATTGAGTCAGCCAGTGCTTCAACCGATCCGTCAACATCACCCTTGATTATCAGATTGAGGGTCTGGACATTGCCGGCCTGGATCTGCTCGTAAAGGTGATCAAGAGAGATAGATCCCATTTTCCTGAGCTCACGCTCTTTCTGTGCAAGACGTCTTCTGGCTGAGATCTCCCTTGCTTCTTTTTCATCATCTACAACCCTGAAGGAATCTCCAGCCTGTGGTGTACCTGAAAGTCCAAGCACGAGAACCGGCTGAGAGGGGTGTGCCTTTTCCACCATCTGGCCACGTTCGTTGAAAAGATCCCTGACCCGGCCGTGATGAATTCCGGTCACAAAGGCATCCCCTTTTTGCAGTGTCCCTTTTTCAATCAGGATAGTTGCAATAGGGCCTCTACCTTTGTCCAGTTCAGATTCTATAACTACACCGTGAGCTTTCCCGACGGGGTTGGCCTTGAGCTCGAGAATTTCAGTTTCCAGTGCCAGTGTTTCAAGAAGCTTGTCGACTCCTTTACCAGTCTTGGCGGAGATTTCAACACACGAGACCTGCCCGCCGTATTCTTCCACCAGAACGTTATACTGGGCAAGTTCACCTTTAACCTTATCGAGGTTGGCGGTAGGGAGATCGGTTTTATTTATCGCGACCACTAATGGCACATTTGCTGCGCGGGCATGGTCTATTGCTTCTTTGGTCTGAGGCATGACACCGGAATCGGCAGCAATGACAAGCACGATGACATCTGTGATATGTGAACCACGGGCGCGCATGGCTGTAAAAGCCTCGTGTCCAGGGGTGTCAAGAAAAGTGACCGACCCGTATTTTGTCTTCACTTCATAAGCTGCGATGTGTTGTGTGATACCTCCGGATTCGCTGGATATGACATTTGTTTTGCGGATATAGTCCAGCAGTGATGTCTTTCCATGGTCAACGTGTCCCATTACCGTGACAACCGGTGCCCGTGACATCTGTTTACCTGTATCTTCTTCTTCTTTGGTTTCCTCAATTTCGGGAGCGTACTCGTTCATAAGATGTGCAGTATACCCGAATTCATCAACGAGGAGTTCGATTGTTTCAAAGTCAAGCCTCTGGTTAATAGTAACAAACAGACCCAATTCAAGGCACTTTGTGAGGACTTCTGAAACAGGAAGATTCATCATGTTGGCCAGTTCGCTTACAGTCACGAATTCCGCAACGTTGAGTATCTTGCGTTCAGTTGTTTCTTCTTCTTCCTTCTGTACGGCTTCTTTTTTGTATTTTTTCTTGGCGAACCCTGATCCGATTTTGGCCAGAGTCTTTTTGATGTTAGCCTTTAATTCGAGTTCGACGATTTCCGGGCGTTCATTACGTTTTTTGCCTTTTTTCTTGCCCTTGTCTTTCTTTGCTGCAGTAGCGGCTTTGTCTCCTTCAGCAGGCGGTGGCGGAACCATTCCCGCAGGTTTTCCCTGATTTCCGGATTGAGGAATGTATGTGTGCTCTCTTGAAGGCTGTACCCTGGAGAATTCTCTTGGGCGGTGTTCTCTTTCAAAAGTGGTTCGGGGCTGAGATGCAGCGGGCCTCTGAGTTTCAGCAGGTGGAGCTGCTTGCGGCTGAACAGAAACAGGCGTGGTCTGTTCAGGAGAACTGTTGACTTCAACAGCTTCTGCTGGTGTTTCTTCCTTGCCTATAAGGTCTTCTCTGGCCTTTGTAAGCATCTGCTTCTTACGTTCATATTCCTTTTTAATTTCAGCACGTTCCGATTCGAACTTTTTCTTGATCTCATCGCGTAAACTTTCATCCACGGTGCTCATATGGCTCTTCACAGGAATACCCATACCACGCAGCATCTGCACGAGTGCTTCGCTGGAAACTTTGAACTCCTGAGCTAATTTGTAAACTTTCTCTTTTGCCATTTTCTACCTCTCTTAAGTCTATCCGGCCTTTTGACAATTAATTACCGTGAACCGTGGATGATGCACGCAAAACTGCACTTTTCCCGTGGATCAGGGGTTGCCGGTAGAACTGCTTTCTTTATTTTCGTGCGAATCATCAATGGCTTTCTTTATATCCGCTTCGGATTCTGCCAGAGTTTCAATTGCGCTGTATGCGATATCACCTAAAACCGGGGTCTCTTCATTATCATTTTGCGCGAACCGTTCTCCACGAGCCTCTTCACGTAATTTGTCGAAAGCTTCATCATAAGTCACATCTTCTTCATCGGATTCTGTTGTGTAGCCCTCGGGTGCTGCTTTACTGGCAGTGGTTTCATCAGATTCAGAGGGGGTTTTCTCCGCCGGAGCGGCTGTTTCACTGAGAGCGGCATTACGCTGCTCGTCGGTCATGTTTGCAAACTCCTCGTCTCCGAAAACATCGATCTCTTTATCCAGCATTTTGGATGCAAGGCGGATATTCTGTCCCTCTCTGCCGATTGCCTGTGCCAGGTCTTCTTCACGGATCACAACAACAATCTTGTGTTCGCCGACAGGGATTACCCGTTTGACTTCTGCAGGAGCGAAAACCCGCCGGACCAGAAGAGAAAGCTCGTCGGTCCAGTTGATGATATCAATTCTTTCATTGGAGAGCTCACGCACGATTGCCTGTACCCTGTTTCCCCTCATGCCAACACAGGCACCAACCGGATCGACACGGCTGTCGTTAGTCGTGACTGCAATCTTTGAACGATGCCCCGGATCGCGGACAACCTTAACAATACGGACAGTTTTGTCGAAAATTTCCGGGACTTCCAGTTCAAAAAGCCGGGCAAGAAATTCAGGACAGGTACGGGAGATAATCACCTGCGGACCCTTAGGATTGTCCCTTACATCTGCTATACAGGCTCTGATATTATCGCCCTGATGGTAATGCTCTTTGCGGATCTGTTCTTTATAGGGAAGGAGAGCTTCGGTGCGGCCCAGATTGACAAGTATATTCCCCTTCTCGATCTGCTGAACAGTACCTGTAACAAGCTCACCGATTCTTTCACTGTAGTCTGCGAAAATCTTTTCTCTCTCTGCCTCACGTACCTGCTGAACAATGACCTGCTTTGCAGTCTGAATAGCCATTCTGCCGAAAAGGTCAATATCGAGGTCCTGTACAAGTTCATCACCTATTTCAATATCTTCATCGATTTCTTTTGCCTCATTTATCTGGATCTGGTTTTCAGGATCCTCGACCACCTCAACAGCTGTCTGTCGGGTGTAAACCTCGATGGTGCCCTTGTCTCTGTCGATTTTGGCCTCAACATTCACCGGCTTCCCCAGATACTTCTTTGCTGCGGTAGTCAGAGCATCTTTAAGAGTCTCCAGCACGAGGTCCATGCTGATGCTTTTTTCTTTTGTTACCGCACTCAGTGAAGCGGCTATGTCCATCGCCTTCAAGGCCTCATTTCTGCTCTTTTTTCTCATTATTGAATCCTTCCCCGAGTTACTTGAACCGGATCTCTTCTTTCCCGCTGTAAATATCTGAAAGTGGTATTTCTACACTATTGTTTTCGATCATCAGTGTGAGATTGTTGTCGTCGCATTTAACGACTTCTCCTTTCAGGGTTTTCTTACCCTCCAGACCCTCTGTAAGGTGCAGCACTACCGGACGTCCTGTAACTCTGCGGAAATCCCTGGCAGTCCTGAGTTGCCGGTCTATGCCGGGAGAGGATACTTCAAGGTTGTAAGGACGATCGGAGGCAAAGTTCTGTTCATCCAGAAGAGCAGAAAGCTCACTACTGATAATTTCGCAGTTGCCTATGGTCACGCCATCCTCCGAATCAACTGTGACCCGCAGGATAGAACGCGATCCAGCCTGAAAAAAACGCAGGTCAAACAGCTCAAAACCAAGATCTTTGAGCTTCGATTCAATGACCGGCCTTATATTCTCAACTGCAGACATCCGCATCTCCATCTGAATAGCAAAAACGGGCTGTGCGCCCGTTCCATAACCAAGCTAAGAAATTCATATCAATATACTAACTGGGGGGGGGCAGTTCAAGACAGAAGAATAGTTTTTTACTCTCCTTTGAGTGACCCGTTCACAGGTTCAGGGCTCAAAATATACAGATTGAAATGACTTTCATTTTATCGGGCATCCAGATTTCGATTTAAACAGTATTGCATTTGCAGTGGTGAACAGGTCTCCAATTTTTCTGCAAATTTATTCAGTCTGAAGAATGTACGTCAATTTTTGACGCAGTAACTGGTTATCTTGGTAATACGAATTTTTATTCACTCGGATTTTCAAGGAGTACTACTATGGGTAGACTGGTTTTATCTGCCGGGATACAGGGTTCCCTTTTACAGCTTTTAATTAAAGAACTGGCCGTACAGGGTTATCTGTTGGCATCTGCCTCTGCAGGTGAAGATATTTCCAGTGTCATTGATGAGGTCGGGGATAAGCTGGATGCGGCCATCGTTTCTCTTGGTGAACCAACCGATGCTGACATGCTGTCGGTAATATCGGCAAAAATCCCGGATTGTCCCGTTATTCTGATTTTGGACCGTTCGGGTGAAAAATTTATACAACCTTCGGGTATGAATATCAGTGCTGTTCTTTATAAACCCTACAGCTTGAGAGAATTATTAGACATATTAGAAACCATTATGAAAGAAGACTGAATATGCTTATTCCTCTGGGTAAGATCACTCCGCAAACTTT
>CAYLVN010000068.1:0-11329 GCA_964387115.1 uncultured Fibrobacter sp. | reverse complement strand
AACCTGGAAAAACCGAATCCAGAACCCCCAGCACCTCTTCCCCCGATATATCTGATCTTATTACCGATCTGCCCGGTTCAGCAGGAAGCACAAAACGGATCTTACCGGATGCCACCTTTTTGTCGGAAAACATATCATCATACAGGCTCTGAGGATCGGGTCTGGAAGGAAGCTGCGGCAGCGGCATCACAGATAAGAGCTCATTGTACAGATGCCATTCAGATGAATTTATCGTCTTGACCCTTAACCCCAGTTCGCAGGCACAACGCATGCCCCAGAAAACAGCTTCTCCATGAAGCACAGTTTCAAAGCCGAAGAAACGCTCGAGACTGTGCGCGAAAGTGTGGCCGAAATTAAGCATCGCTCGTAATCCACTGGTCTCAAACTGATCCTGCTCAACCACATCTGCTTTTATCCTTATACTCCGGGTGATCCCCTCTATGAGCCCAGTGTGGCTTCTGCCAACCATTGATTTGTGATTTCTTAAAACAAATTCAAACATCTCAGGGCCGCCGATAAAAGCATTCTTAAACAGTTCAGCATAGCCGCTGAGAAAATCCCGGTCAGAAAGAGTTTCTAAAAATGAGGTGTCGACAAAAACCCGGCCTGGCTGATAAAAAGCACCGATAAGGTTTTTTCCACGTGCATGATCCACCGCCGTCTTACCCCCGACACTGGAATCAACCATGGCAAGAAGAGTTGTAGGAATCTGAACATACCTTATACCCCGAAGAGCAGCAGAGGCCGCAAATCCGGTAATGTCTCCTACTACACCACCACCAAATGCAAGTACCACACTTGACCTTTCGATTCTTGATTGAAGCAGGAAATCCATCACCCCGCTCCAGGTCTCTATCGTTTTAAACTTTTCACCATCAGGGATAACGTGAACCGATAAGCTGAGCGCATCTGTCCAGGTACTTATTAAACCGGAGTATATTCCGGCAAGCTTTTCGTTTGTAACAAGGACAAACCTGCTCTCAGGAAACATCTCTTTCAGGAGACCGGGAATACGAGTTGAAATTCCATGTTCAAGTGTAACATCGTACGAATGCTGCCCGAGATTGACTTTTATATCCATTTTCCGGTCCGGTCTATGATTGTTTTTCCACATCGATATTTGCGCCTGAATTCCTGAAATCATCTGCAAAACCCGGATAAGTGACACTCGCGGCCTCAGCAGTCTCAATCACAGTTTCCCCTTCAGCGATCATTCCTGCCAGAGCGAGAGCCATTATTACACGGTGATCATAATGTCCATTTACAGTTGCCCCTTTGAGAGAACTCTTGCGCACTGTCAACCCGTCTTTTTCCTCCCTGATATCAGCTCCCATTTTTGACAGCTCAGCACACATTACCGCAATACGGTCAGTTTCCTTTATCCGCGCCTGTTGAACATTGATAAAACGTGTTTCTCCTTCCGAGGCGCATGCCAGGACAGAAAGTGCAGGAAGAGCATCGGGCATGTTGTTGAGGTCAACGACTCTCCCGTAAAGCCCGGTACCTGAGACCAGTACACCGTCTTTGTTTACATCCACACCGGCCCCGGCAAGTTTTATGACATCAAAAATCCCCTTGTCCCCCTGAGGATCACTGAAATCAAGTCCGGTAAGGTTTACCTTTCCACCGGTAACCGCAGCCCCGACTGCTGCAAAGGTTGCAGATGAGAAATCAGAGGGAACAGAAATCTCAAATGGAGAGTAACTCTGGTCACCGGGGATATGGAAACTGCTGAAATCCGCTGCTCTGCTGTATTCTATTACCTGTTTATCAAGCCACCACAAGGTCAGTTCCACATAAGGTTTCTCATGAAGGTTGAAGACACTGATATCTGTGTTGCGGCCTTTGATAAGAGGGCAGGTCAATAGAAGGCTGGAGATAAACTGAGATGAAATCCCATCTACACTTACTCTTCCTCCCTTGAGCGGCCCTTTGATAAAGAACGGAATATCCCTGCCCGGGCTTTCCAGTTCATAAGAAGCTCCCAGTTCGCAAAGAGCATCCAGAAGAACCTTGAAAGGTCTTGACCTGAGCGAATCATCACCGTCAAAACGCCGCCCCCTGGATCCCAGAGCAGCCGCAGAGGCAAAGAGGTTGGTTCCTGTTCCTGAGTTGCCCAGGTCAAGTACCCCGCTGCCCCGGTTGAAATCATCTCCGGTACCGCTGATCCTGACTCCCCCATCAAAAAATTCCACCCCGGCTCCCAGCCCACGGGCGGCTTTCAGTGCTGAGGCACCATCACCTTCAAGCAGTGGATTATGAATTACAGATGTCCCCTCAGCAAGTGTAGCGATCAGAAATGCCCTTATAGTGTGGGATTTTGAGGGTGGGATAGCGATATTACCCGACAATGTCGATTTGCGGACTTTCCATTTCATAAAATCTCCAGTCAACCGGCTATCAGGCTCTGCAGCTCTTCAATGCTGAAAATCTCCTCCGGAATATCAACACCGGTCCACAGCCGCAAAGATGCAAGTGCCTGATAAAGAAGCATCCTTAGTCCGTTCTGCACGTGACACCCCGCAGATTCGGCTTCCTGAAGAAACCTTGTCTTCAGAGGATTATATATAGAATCAAAAACAGTCATGTTTTTATGAAAATACTTTGAAGGCAGAGGAGTTTGATCTGTCAATGGATGCATCCCGACACTGGTGGTGTTGACAAGAAGATCACATCTTCTGAATACCTCAGCCAGAGCCTTATCATTAAAGCTGAGGGCCTGCACAGGTATTCCTGAAACATTGGTGACCTCAGAAGCCAGAGCTGCAACTTTTTCGATACTGCGGCCCACAATTGTCAGAGTACTCAGCTTTCTGTCAAGCGCAAGCGCAATTGATAGAGTCCTTGATGTGCCCCCGTTTCCCAGTATCACCACATTGCTCTTATCCACAGGACTGCCGGCCCATTGAAGAGCCCTCTTGAATCCTTCCGGATCGGTTGTGGTTCCGCAAAGTCTTCCCCCGCTCATATAAATAGTATTAACTGTGCCCGTACAGGTAGACAGTTCTGAAAGTGTATCGCAGTAGCGGGCCATGGCGGCTTTGTGGGGAATGGTAATGTTTGCACCGGCAAATGAAAAAGAACGGAACGCATAAGCCGCGGTGTGGATTGCCTGAGGCGGCACCTCTAGAGGTATGTAAACATAGGGGAGCCCCAGGGTGCGAAATGCATGATTGTGAATCTGGGGAGAAAGAGAATGACTGACCGGAAACCCGAAAAGACACACTATCCGGGTGCTTCCTTTTACCTGCAGATCAAAACTCATATTGTCGACTCGCCCAGGAATGCCTTCACACGGTTTCTGCCGCTGTTTTTCGCTCTGTAAAGGGCAACATCAGCCTCCTCGATCATATCCCGGGGAGAGAGGATATCCTCCCTGTACGTGGTAACTCCCAGCGATGCAGAAAGACGTCCCTGCGGAAGAGCCTGTTCATTGACAAATCGATAATCATAAATAGCCTGTCTTATATGCTCCGCCGTCTTCATTGCAAGACTGAGTGATTGTGAAGTAAGCAGAATCGTGAATTCCTCACCACCATACCTCGATACAGTGTCATCCAGGCTGCAGACTGCATGAAGTATCCTGACAGTCTCAATCAGGGCAATGTCCCCCTGGATATGGCCGTTAAGGTCATTATAGATCTTGAAATGATCAAGATCCAGCATGATAAGAGAGAATACCCTGCCGGTCGTGCGGGCCTGAAGAAAAAGTCTCCTGAACTCATCATCAAAGAAATGCCGGTTATACGCTTTGGTTAAATCATCTGTAATGGCCCGGCTTGCAGTATCCACATACTCGTTTGCATCGATGATCTTGGGGTTGAGCACCCGTTTCTTAATATTGGTGTAGTAGTCAAGGGTAGCCACATGAATCCCTACATTGCGCCCAAGCTTTTCACTCAGTATGTACTTATGCTTGAGCATCTCTTTCCAGTCACGCTTGGCCTCTTCCTCAGGAAGCCTGATCTGCATCAGCGCGAAGATCAGGTCCCGGTAGTAGGTACCAGGCTTCTTCCCTATTGAATCAAGAAGAAACTCATCATCCTGGATGTGATCAACAATATCACCGCTGACAATCTCAATGACCCTGCCGTCAGTCAGCTTCTTGAGATTATCAATGTCTTCTAAATTTAAATTGGTGTCTTCCAGTTCGTTTAAGTGGGCTTCTTCACTTAAATTTGTATTTTCCATATGTTTATCCATTTAAATATCCGCACCGGAATTTTTACGGAACAGATCTCTACTATTCCTGTCTAAAACGAGTACTGAAGGCTATCCATGTTTAATACGTTTATCTTGTCTCTATTTGTAATCTAATATACCCAAAACAAAATAGTTTTTGAATAAATGCTAATATTAATTTTCTTGCCTTCAAATTTTCCATATTTTATAATTACTGTAATGGATAAAGTATTGCTTAACCCAGTAATTCCTAGAATCGGTCAGTTCCTGAAAATCTTCAGGGAAAAAACCGGTAAGAACCAAAGCGACATTGCAAACCAGGCCGGCATCTCTGTCAGCATGCTCAGCCAGATCGAAAGAGGTATGGTTTCTCCATCGATAGATACACTCATGATGGTCTGCAGTGCACTTGATCTGGCGCCGTCAGATTTGTTCAAAACCCTTTCCACCGAGCGCCCGGTCAGGATTCATCGGAAAGGGGAGCGGCTTACGATGCAGAGCGGAGGTGTGGGGTATGAACAGCTTATGACCAGCACTCAAGGTCCCAACCAGCTTGAGATGTCTCTTCTGGAGATAGAGCCCGGCTCAGGTACGAAGATGAGCGATGAAGGTCATGATGGAATAGAAACGGGATACGCCCTGACCGGAAGTGCAGTATTGACAATTGACCAGACCGAATACAGGATCGAAGAGGGTGACAGTTTCTATTTCAACTCCAGACATCCTCACCAGCTCCATAATTGCGGAAAGGTGACATTCAGGGCGGTGTTCAGCATCTCACCACCCCATGTGGATTATCTGAAGAACAACAGTGATTTCTCAGCCGATCAAGTCGAGTCTGTTGAACCATGATCATAGTAAACGTGTTTTTTAGTAATAGATAATTTTATTAAATAGAATTTCCAGAAAGGGAAATTATGGGAAAGACAATCACCGAGAAGATTTTTGATGCCCATCTGGTTGACGAACCCTTCCCCGGGGCAAAGGTTCTGTCCCTGGATGTTGTAATGTGCCATGAGATAACCACCCCCATAGCCATTGCAGACCTGCAGTGGCGTGGAAAGGATCGTGTTTTCGATCCCTCAAAGATAAAGGCGGTTATAGACCATGTCACCCCCGCAAAAGATTCCAAAAGCGCCACTCAGGGAAAAATTCTCAGGGACTGGGCCGCCCGAAACGGAATTAAGGACTTCTTTGATATAGGACAGAACGGCGTCTGTCATGCTATTTTTCCGGAAAAAGGTTTTATAAGGCCTGGCTACACGGTGATCATGGGCGACAGCCATACCTGCACACACGGGGCATTCGGGGCTTTTGCGGCCGGTGTGGGAACTACAGACCTTGAGGTAGGGATATTAAAAGGGGTTTGTGCGTTCCGTCAGCCCAGAAGTATCAAAATCAAGCTTCACGGGGAACTCAAGTCTGGAGTGTATGCCAAAGATGTTATTCTCGAGGTGATACGCTCCCTCACTGTAAATGGTGCCACGGACCATGTTGTTGAATTTACCGGTGAAGTTGTCGATCGCATGTCGATGGAAGAGCGGATGACCCTCTGCAATATGGCAGTTGAGGCTGGAGCGACCTCAGGGCTCTGTATGCCGGATGCAAACACGGTGGATTATCTCTGGCCGTTTATAGCCAATGATTACAGAAGCAAAGAAGCAGCGCTGGAGGAGTTCAGGAAGTGGCATTCCGATCCGGATGCATCTTACGCAAAAGAGCTCGACATAGACGTATCCACCCTGGAGCCGCTGGCAACCGTGGGCTACAAGCCCGACCAGGTCAAAAAGATCAGGGAACTGGGCGATGTAAAAATCGATCAGGTTTACATAGGAAGCTGCACGAACGGCAGGATTTCCGATCTCCGTATAGCTGCTTCCATAATAAAGGGAACCCGTCTTGCCGCTGGAGTCAGAGGAATAGTGAGTCCTGCGACCCCGCAGATTTATGCCCAGGCCATGGCTGAAGGGCTTCTGAAGATCTTCATGGATGCAGGGTACTGTGTAGTAAATCCCACCTGCGGAGCGTGTCTTGGGATGTCAACGGGGGTTCTGGCTGAAGGAGAGGTTTGTGTGTCAACCACCAACAGAAACTTCAACGGACGCATGGGTAAAGGTGGTATGGTTCATCTGGCAAGCCCGGCCAGTGCAGCGGCAAGCGGAATAAAAGGCCATCTCAGTGATCCAAGGGATTATTTGACAAAATAGGAACGGACTGAAAAGAATCTGAAGACCGTAATTTGAAAGGACGTTATTATGAAAAATTTTGGAGGTCCGGTACTTTTTCTGGACAGATCAGATATCAACACAGACGAGATTATACCCGCGAAGTACTTGACTGAAGTCAAAAAAGAGGCTCTCAAGCCATACCTCCTTGAAGACCTGAACATGGAGGGTTTCAATCCTGATGGAAAATGGCGGGGAAAGGCCCGTGTAATTGTGACCAGAGCCAACTTCGGATGCGGTTCATCAAGAGAACACGCGCCCTGGGCACTGGAAGTCAATGACATTACAACCGTAATAGCATCCAATTACGCCAGAATTTTCCGCCAGAACATGTTCAACGGCGGCATGCTTGCTATCGAGCTTCCACCGGAACAAATCGACGAGATCTTCTCCCTTGCCCAAAAAGGAGAGGTTGAGTGCAGTGTAGAGATGAGCTCAATGAAGCTTCTCTTCTCGTGGAATGGCGGAAAAAAGGAGTTTCCGTTTTCACTCTCCGGTTTTGATGAAGCGTTGGTGAAGGCGGGCGGCTGGGTGGAGTTCGCAGACGCTAAATACTGAAGCTTTTATGGGCAGGGACAGTTCTGAAAGACTGTTTCTGTCCTGATTTTTCCCCTTGAACCTGAAAGTCACAGGCATCCAACTGCGATTTTCAGGTTGAATCACCTCGATTATCAGCAAAAAGACATTAATAGGCCTTCTATTTCGTAATATTCTGATTTTATGTCAGAAAGACAGGAATTTTCACTTACTATATTTTCTTTCTCGAATTATTTTGCTTCTCTTAACTAAGGTAGCTGCAGGCCCCACTGCTCAGGAGGGAATTCGGCATTATGCTGACACACAGAGAGGAATCGTTACAGAGGGATATCAACCGTATCCGTGATTACGTGCAGAAAATGTCTCATCAGGCCGAGCGGGCACTGAAGGACAGCCTCACATCGTACCTTGAAAACAACCGTCAGATGGCATACGGAGTGATTCTACGTGACCAATATATTGACATAAAAGAAAAGGAAATCGACCGGCTCTGTCTGGAGTTTCTGGTCAGGCAGGACCCGGTTGCAGGACCGCTCCGCTTTGCTTACATCACTATCAGAATCAATCTGGAAATTGAGAGAGTTGGTGATTATGCCGAAAGTATCGCCAGACAGGTACTTAAGCTCTATGATAACCCTTACACCGGACTCAATGATGAAATCAAAGAAATCGCGAATCTCTCAATAAGTATGTTTCATGATTCTGTGAAAGCATTTTTAGATCAGGATCCTGAGCTGGCAAAAAAAAGTATTGAAATAGAAGCGGCTGTCGATGTTTTGCGATCGGATTTTAACAGAAAAATAATAAGCCTGCTCTCTGAGCATAAAATCCCTGCTAAATCGGTGGATCCGCTGATGACAATAGTACGAAAATTCGAAAGAGTATCGGACCAGGCGCGTAATATTTGTCAGGAAGCTCTTTATTTGATTACCGGTGAGTATTCAAAGCACCCGGGGGCAGATGTTTTCCGTATACTTTTTGTAGATGAAAACAACTCATGCCAGAGCCAGATGGCAGAGGCGATTGCATCATCATTCAATCTTCCCAGATTTATTTTCCGCAGTGCCGGGATAGAGCCCCAACCGCTTGATCGATCGATGGTCGAATTTATGAAGAGTAAAGGGATCGATCTGGCGCGCGTTGTCCCAAAAGCCATTCACCAGATCCCCAATCTTGATCATTATCAGGTGATCGTCACCCTTTCGGAAGAGGCACTGAAGGCATTTCCGCAGCGTCCCCGGAAGGTGATCTTTCTCAACTGGCCAACTCAGGACCCATCAAAGATCTCCGACTCTCAGACTGTAAAAACCGAGTCATACGAAAAAACCTACGATTTTCTGAAAAACCAGGTAAAAGACCTGGTCAATGCGATTATTGATACAGATGAGGAATCCGGGGGTGTATAAATTGCGGATTTGCACCAGTCAGTTTTTTTCCTCTATAGCCAGACTTGTTGTTGCGACATTTCTGATATCACTGGCAAGCTGCGGTAATAAACAGGGCATGGAGAAAATAAAAGAATCTGCCACAATCCAGGTTAAGGGTTCCGATACCATGGTTAACCTGGCGCAGGCCTGGGCCGAGGAGTATAAAGTTGTAAAACCGGCTGTGGAAATTGAGGTATCAGGAGGAGGTTCCGGAGTAGGTATTGCAGCCCTGATAAAAGGTACGATCTCAATAGCAAACGCCAGCCGGAACATGAAACAGGGGGAAATTGACCTTGCAAAGAAAAACACCGGCAAGACCCCGATAGAATACACTGTGGGATATGACGCTCTGGCAATTTACGTTCACAAAGACAATCCAATTGAAGAGATCACATTAGAGCAGCTTGCGCAGATTTATGTCGAAAACGGGACAGTTAAAAAATGGTCCCAGCTGGGAATAAAAATCCCTGGTGCAAAAAGTGATAAAATCCTGCGGGTAAGCCGCCAATCAAGCTCAGGTACCTACGAGTTTTTCCGGGAACGCGTTCTTAAGAATAAGGATTTTGAGCTGGGATCTCTTGACATGAACGGATCAAAGGAAGTCGTGGAACTTGTAGGGAATGCAAAAAGCGCAATCGGATACAGCGGAATGGGTTATGCTACCGGCCATGTTAAAATGCTCAAGATCAAAAACTCTGACGGCATGACATGCCTGCCCACAATAGAAAACACTCAGAACGGTAATTATCCTCTGGCCCGTTCGCTTCTTCTTTATACACTTGACGAACCACAGGGTGAAACTAAAGTGTATCTTGAATGGACAATGTCAGAAGCAGGGCAGAAAATTGTGGCAGAAAACGGTTATGTACCGATTCCGCCGGAAAAAACAGACTCAGTAAAAATTCAGTTATAGCGTGCGGAAAGTTGGAAATAAATGGGTGACAATCAAAATTCTGTTTTAGCTGCTGAGTATCCGGCCATTTCCGACAGTAAGCCGGTATCCCGCCCCAGGCGGCCCTACTGGGTTATTACAGCAGAACGGATTTTCGAGGGGATCATACGCCTCAGCGGAGTAAGCGCCATAATATTTGTGCTGGCGATTTTCTTTTTTGTATTCAAGGAAGCGGTTCCGGTTTTATTCAGCGATAATTTTAATATCACTCAATTCCTGACAAGTACCAAATGGTACCCTACATCGGCAGTAAATGTCAGATATGGTACATTCTCCCTTATTGTAGGAAGCTTTTCCGTTACGATACTTGCGATGCTCATAGCAGTACCGTTTGGATTGGGAGCTGCTATTTACATTTCAGAGTTCTGCGACAAAAAGCTTAAAGAAACCCTTAAGATCATAATTGAACTGCTGGCTGCCATTCCAAGTGTAGTCTGGGGATTTATTGGTATGACAGTGATGAGCAAATTAATAGTCAATTTTACGAATGCACCGGTTGGTGTAAACCTTCTCAATGGCGGCCTGATACTGGCTTTTATGAGTGTGCCGATCATCGTTTCTATCGGCGAAGATGCACTCAAAGCAGTTCCTGATTCCTATAGAGAAGCAGCGCTTGCGATGGGAACTACAAAATGGCAGATGATTTACCGGGTTCTTATCCCTGCCGCAAAAAACGGCCTTCTTGCGGCAGTTCTGCTTGGAATAGGCAGAGCCGTCGGTGAAACCATGGCAGTTCTTATGGCAACCGGCCACTCAGTACATATTCCTGTAAGCTTCCTTGATTCGATCCGCACTCTTACAGCTAATATTGCCGCAGAACTGGGTGAAGCTCCTGCCGGTTCAGAGCACTACAGGGTTCTTTTCCTTACTGGCGTTCTTCTGTTCTGTATAACTTTTATTGTAAACCTTACAGCAGACCTTGTTATCCGGGGTGTCCGCAGGAAATGAATCAGACAAACTCTATTACACATTTTACCAGAAACTCTTTCACTTCCCGCAAAGAATGGTACGAAAGAGTTGCTAAATGGCTTTTTCAGGGTATGGCATTCGCACTTGTCATACCGCTTCTGCTTATAATCGGATACCTCATCTATAAGGCATCACCATCACTCAACTGGTCATTTATCGTTGATGTGCCTGTAAAAGGGATGCGGGAAGGCGGTATATGGCCGGCTTTTATCGGTACATTTTACCTTGTAATAATCTCACTTGCCATCTCGACACCTGTTGGTGTGCTTGCAGCCATATATCTCAACGAATACGCAAAAGACAACTGGTTCAACCGCCTGATCAACATGGCTGTTATTAACCTGGCCGGAGTCCCCAGTATTGTCCATGCACTTTTTGGCCTTGGGGCGTTTGTATATGCGGCCAGGTTCGGCTATTCGATAATCTCCGCATCGCTTACTCTGGCAATAATGACTCTGCCTGTAATCATAGCAAGCACAAGGGAAGCGCTGGCATCAGTACCGATGAATTTCCGGGAGGCATGCTGGAATGTAGGTGCTACCCGATGGCAGACTATCAGGGCCGTTGTGCTGCCCAATTCGATCAGCGGCATACTCACAGGAGTCATACTGCAGGTCAGCAGGGCCGCCGGCGAAACAGCTCCGGTAATGTTTACAGGGGCCGTATTTTACAAAGCGATACAGAAAGGGGACCTTCTCCCCTATCAGCTCACCGATCAGTGCATGGCTCTTTCGATGCACCTGTATACGGTGGCTACCCAGGTGCCGGGTGTGAAAGAATCAATCCCGTTTGCAACAGCTGTGGTGCTCCTTGGCTCGGTTCTTCTTGTGAACGCAAGCGCCATTGCCCTGCGGGTCTACCTCAGGAACAGGAAGAAGTGGTAAAGGTGAATACTCTGAAAAAAAGAATACAGGTTGAAAATCTGCGGCTTTCATATGGCCCGGTTGAGATTATACACGACATCTCTTTTGATGTATATGAGAAAGAGATTTTCTCGATTATCGGACCGGCCCAGTCCGGAAAAACATCCCTGCTTC
>CAYLVN010000067.1:878-11345 GCA_964387115.1 uncultured Fibrobacter sp. | reverse complement strand
CAAGAATTCTGGGGGTCAGCGGTTCGGCAGTATCCAAGATGGTCTCCAGGAGTAAAAGAATAGTGGGGCTGGAGTTACTTAAAGAGATGGTTTGCGCTGCATAGAACTTCCTATGCAAGTATACATCAGGCTGGTTGAAAATCGGAGTGGCACGTTAACTGCATACATTTCGGATATGAGACAATTTGTTCTTCTTTTATCAACATCGCTTCTTCTTTTCTTATTCTGTTTCATCCGTCCGATTTTCCTTCTTTGCGCACAGATATCACAGCACAATTGGGTCTTTTTTATCTTTCCGTTTCTCTTTCTGATGATCTGGTGCAGAAAAGGCGAGATGTTCAAGGCTCACCGGTCAGGGCTCTCTTTCTATGCTGGAGCGATTCTCTGTGCAGTTTCTGCAGCCATCTCCTTTTTCAGAGTCCCTGTTCCTTTGCTACTATTACAGGCATTACCGTTTGTGTTCATTTTTGGTGCTTTATTTGTGTTTTTTGGCTCACGGACCGCACGTCTTTATCTCTGGCCGATTTCTTACCTTTTTTTCTTTACAGCTGTTATCCCCGAGATCGCACCTTTCCTTATAAAATTTCTACAGGTTATCAGCACTGCCGGATCGTGGTTTTTTCTTGATCTCTCAGGTTTACAGGTTATAAAGCAGGGGACATCTCTGGTACTGCCCAATTTAATTCTCAACGTTAACAAATCCTGCTCAGGGTTCAACCAGACCATCGCACTTTTTTCCATTGCGGTACCGCTTGCATGGTTGCGTCTAAACCGTGTCACCTTGCGTCTTATTCTGATAGCGTCGGTTCTTCCGCTCTCAGCAGCGATGAATATCGTTCGGATTACTCTCATTGGTTTCTGGAATTATGAGGCAGACAGGTTTCATGTTCACGGGCCATTTGACATTCTTCTTCTGCCGTTTTTATATCCGGCACTTCTTTTAGCGCTGATGTTTTTTTCAGAATTTCTTTTAAGGCTTACAAATGGTAATAAGAGCAGTGCCGGGAAGAGTTCCCATTATTTTTTGTCAAAGTCTCGAAACAGAAACAGTTGGCACAATCTCTGCAGTTAATAATTGCAGCCCGATGCACCATTCATAATTAACATTAACCCGTAAGAGGAGGTACTATGAGAGAGGTTTTTGCACTTTTTGCTTTAACAGTTTTTCTGGGCAGCTACACAGTACAGGCAGACCCCTGGGCCCGGGAGGATTTCGTGTACGCAGCCATCGGTCCACAGTCCGATATATCAACCGTAAATGCATCTTATTCCGGTGAACTCTATGCGATGTCTAATGGTGACAAGCATAACAGACCAGGAAACCATAACGGCGGCAATGGAACAAATGGCGGTAATGGAGGTAATAACGGCGTTTCTGTTCCCGAACCCACATTAGTTCTTTTCATGGTTACCGGACTGGCCGGTTTGTTTATGGCCACAAACCATCTTCGCAAAAAAAAATAACATCTCTCTGAGGAATCTCCGGTAAGGAGATCTTTCCTCAAATGTTCAGTACCGCTTTTGCAATAAGAAAATAGATAATCAGCCCGGAGGCATCAACCAGAGTGGATATAATGGGGGCACTTACTACCGCAGGATCGATGCCGATCCGCTTGGCAAACATGGGTAGAACAGATCCGGCAAAAGCAGCAAGAGTAGCAATTGACAACAATGAACTTCCAAGGACTACAGCCATATCCCATCCAAAAAACGGCCCCACAACAGGAAGAGACAACGCACCAAGTATTAACCCCAGTAAAAATCCCACCCTTATTTCTCTGACCAGCACCTTGATCAGATCCGTAAAGTAAACCTCCCCGAGCGCCATTGCCCTGATTATTATCGTCGCCGATTGTGAACCTATATTACCACCGATCCCGATTAATAAAGGAATAAACAGCGACAGCTTTATCACAGACTGAAGCGTCACCTGGAAAATGTTGAGAACATTCACAGTCAAAGTCGCCGCAAGTGCCAGCACTAAGAGCCACACTGCACGGGTCCTTGTCAGCATTAAAAGCGATGCGGAAAGATAAGGAGCACCAAGGGGTTCAGATGCACCGGTACGGAGAATATCCTCTGTGTCACTCTCCCTGAGTACCTCCATGGCATCGTCAAATGTCAATACACCAACCAGATGTTTATCACTGTCAAGCACTGGAAGGGCTGTGGATCCGGTTTCAAGAAGAAATCTCGATGCCTCCACCTGATCCTGGTCTGTAGTTACCGAATATTTTTCCTCTGTAAGCAGATCTCCGACTTTCTGCATCGGATCGGCCATCACAAGGTCTCCCAGATCGACTGTTCCGGAGAGCCTGCCTTTATCATCTGTTATTGGAAATGAATAGATCGCCTCTACACCTCTTCCGGATGTCCTCACCTTTTCCAGTGCATCTTTAATGAGCATTTCCCCATGAAGTTCGACAAATTCAGGACTCATTATTCTTCCTGCAGAATTTTCCGGGTAGCCAAGAAGCATGGAAGTAAGGCGGCGTTCTTTTAAAGAGAGACCTTCAAGAAGCTGCATTGCAAGTGCAGGCGGCATCTCATCCAGAAGTTTTGCCCGGTCATCAGGCTCCATATTTTCCAGTATGTCCCTGACATAGCTGTCACGAAGGGAGCTAAGAATTTTCTGCTGATATGGAACATCAAGCATCTCGAATACATCAAGAGAACGGTCTTTAGGAATTAGTCTGAAAGTAAGGGCGCGCTGTTCCGGTTCAACACGGGTAAGGGCTTCTGCAATCTCCAGACTTCCGGTATCTACCAGCCAATGGCGGATTCCCTTCAAATCTCTCTGCTCAATCAGTTTAGATAACGTCTCCATGTCTGTTCTCCTCAAAAATTCCCTCTGCAAAATAAATCCGGCACACGGTAAAAGCCCCTCTTTTACCCTTAAATTCCAGAGTAAAATCAATCAGGGAGCCCGGACTAAAATTCCACTTTTGAGGAATCATTTTTAAAGGAGAAAATCTTTCTGGCATCGTATAAAGGTATTCCTGCTATATCTATAGAATCGTAATCAGCATTTCCCAACCCTATTTTCCCTGCCTCTATTATGTGGTCAACATGTTTAACATCGAGAATTTCAGCCCCTATGAAGTCCGCAGCGACAAAATCCAGAGAAGAAATCACCAGGTCAGACTCGAATGTATTCCCGCCAACAGGACCTCTTCCGGTCATTGCCGGATGACCATTAATAATGGCCAGATCGATCATAAAACGTTTACACATTCCTGTTATGAATGTCTGCAGGTTTTTAAACATAGAGTGTTGATGAAGGTAACTTTCCCGCGGATGTCCATAATAGTCTGCTGCAGGAAATGAGAGCGCGATATTTTTCATGCTCAATGTGACCATGGCAGAGCTGTGTACTTTGTGCTGGGCCAGAGATATTATTGTATCATACTCCAATATGTGAGGATTTATCATCACCTCATGCACGGGACCATAATCCAGTTCAACTGACTGGAAAGGTCCTTTGTTGTGATCAAAAAAATTAACTTTCTCCTCTTCTATGACTTTATCTATTCCAAGATAGTGAAAAACATCAGAAGTCTCCGCGGCACCGGATCCACCACTGATTGTAATATCTGATGGGTTGAAGCGTTTTACATAACGGATAAGTGCCCTTACTGTATCAGCCTGAGTGCAGGCAGTCAGATCAGAAGGAGAAGCCCAGGTATCATTTGGCTTTATGGCCACATGTTTGTTTGTAAAAAGAACTGAAAGATCCCCCAGAAGACCACATGATTCCATGATTGCATCTTCAATCAGAGCATTATGCGATATAGCCACTTTACTTTTCATATTATTTTCCTTACTTTTATACAATAGTGTGCCTGTCAGGTTAAAACCAGTATACCAAAACAAATATCGTGCCATTAATTCTTTTCATAAGTACAGGCATCACACCGTAATTTTTAAGGAACCTGGCCAAGGGAGAACTCATGGATAAGATCATTCTGGTGACCGGCGCTACCGGCACAATAGGCAAAGAACTGCTAAAACAGCTTAAAGAGCAGGGAGCTTGTGTAAGAATCGGCACACGGGATCTGAAGAAGGCTGAAGGACTTGATACAGGGAACTGCCCTGTTGTGCATTTTGATTATAATAAACCACAGACTTTCAAAAGCGCCTTCCATGGAGTAAGCAGCCTTTTTCTGGTAACCCCGATGACTTCACGAATTGATGAACTTATAGTTCCTGCAATCGATGCCGCAAAGCAGATGGGTGTTGATCACATTGTAAGTCTCGGTTCAATCGGAAGCGAACTTGGCGACTTTCCTTTATCAATAGCAGAAAGATGTGTCCTGTCATGCGGTATACCCTCCACTATTCTCAGACCGAACCTTCTGATGCAGAATTTTGGAAACCTTGCAGGTTCCATCATCAAATCCAGCGGCCTTCTGTACCTTCCTGCAAACCGCTCACGGATAAGTTTCATTGACGCACGAGATGTTGCCGCTGCAGCAGCATCTGCACTTCTGGACCCGTTACATAATAATCACATCTACACATTAACCGGAAAAGAAGCCCTTGATCACTACCAGATTGCGCATATTCTCTCAATGGTCAGTGGTAAAACTATCACCTACATACCAATCAGCCATAATGATGCAAAACAGCAATTGCAAAGGGCCGGGTGGTCAGAAAACGATGCGGAAATCATTATCGGACTCTATGAGATAGCCAGAAAGGGATGGTGCGAGGAGGTTCGTCCCGATCTCAGAGAGATTCTGAAACGTGATCCTGTAAGCTTTGAGCAATACGCCCGGGATTACAAGGAGAACTGGGGCTGAAAAACCATTGTCTTCTGGTGTAGATATCATCTGACTAATGAAGCCGGATCAGGGCGATGTTTTGTGAAAAAGATTCAATTTTTCATTTTTCTCCTGGTGGATATCTCCTCCCGGTGTGCTTTCACTGCCAGCTCAAGATATGTCTTCAGTTCTACATTCATATTCTCAGCAGGAGTTGTAACAGAGATTGCCGGTTCTATAGAAAACTCCTGGTTTTCAATTACCACCTTTAGTTCACCTATTCTTTTCTTTAACCTCTCTTTTACGATCAAAGCCCCCTCCCTGCCGGTCATGGCAAGGAGCACAAAAATCACACCGAAATCTGGTTCATGAGTAAATCCAATCAGGTCGATATCTCTGAGGAGTTCTTTTACCGCAGAAAACAGTGGCGGCACGATTTTGCAAATTTCACTTTTCTGAGGAATGCGGAGAGTGTCTTTAGAGTGGATTCTTTTTGCTGAGATCATAATTGTGGAGAATGGAGTTTTATATCTCTGATGCTGTCTCATTTCCCGATCAAGCAGAAACCGCATGTTGTTTGAAAACAGTGTGCCTGGAGGCAGGGCCTGTTTTAATTCTGATGATGGACGGCTGATTTGCTTAAGAAGCTGCTCAATTTTTTCTGCGTTGAGTCCCCTGGTCTGTAAAGCTTCAAACAGCGGCTTCTGAAACCTTGACAACTGGTCCTGCTGATCAAGAAAGTTAAGGAGTTTTTTTGAAATCACCTCTGGCGATTCATCTTTGACTGAATCACCGCTTATATATCTGACCGCAGCATCATCAAAGGCAGATTCAAAGCGGGAAGAAAGCTGTTGCTTTACCTTTAACAGCACAGGCTCCTCAACACCGGTCTTTTTTAATTTATCAACCAGTTCACTTTCAAGCTGTCCCAGGATTTTCCGCAGTACCTTGCTTCCCTGCGGCAGTGTAACCTCACGAGAGTCTGCAGCCATCTCAACACTGATCTTCTCTATATAGTCTGTCAGGAGATTTGAGAGCTGCGTTTCATCAGTGCCACTTCCACGTCTGATTTCCGATGCCAGATAGATCAGTTTTGCGGAGTCATCCGGTTCTGATTTGATAGCAGAGACGATATCCCCGATTGTTACACCGATGCTTTCAGCGGCATCTTTAAGTGATCCGGCGATTGCCTCACTCTCAAGTTCCAGATTCAGAGCTCTGATAAGCTCAAGGTAATCTGAAAGTGGCATTCCTTCTTTTATCAGAGTCTCTTTGAGCCTGGGAAGGATCCCCTTGAGCTCCGAAATATCAGGCAGCATTCTGCGGATGATCTGAGCGAGTCTTTTTGTGGGAAGGGCCCCATTCTGGTACTCCTCTCTTACAAGCTTCAAGAGGATATCACAAGTGAGTTCGTTGATCTGTTTACGTACAGGATCGGCAGCGGAGAGAATCTTTCCTGTTGCCTTCTGAATTTCGATCGTTTCTGCCAGATCAATTTTCAATTCGTAAACTGCATCAAGCAGCACATCAAGAGATCCGGGGTCAGATCTCTTTATCTCGTTTTGTAAAGAACAGATCGAGTTCAGTGCACCGGTTGAGGTTTCCGGATTACATGCTGCCTCACTGAGCAGGGCTGCGGCTTTTCCCGGGTGTTCAAGAAGCTTTGTCATGGAGAGTACATGCTCAATTTCCTGCAGTGCGTCTTTACTCAGTGATGTCTTGACAGGAACATACTCGTCTGTGGATGTTTTACTTTCACGGGCTTCACTGGCCCTGACTACAGTCTGGTCAGCCGTGATCTGGCCTATCCGTATGTAATTGAGCCTGAGATTATTCATGCCTTTTGAGAGAAGCACCTGTTCGATTTCAGATGCGGTCCTGTTTTCTCTGCTGTCGCCTGCCAGACAGATAAATTCTTCAACCTCTTCGATCCTGATTCCTCGAGAGAAGCTGACTGAACCTATGGCACTCTTTGTAAACTGTGAGACGATTCTTTTTGTATTGATAACCTTATCAATACACCACTCTTCAATATAAAGGCTCTCTCTATCGATAATAAGAGAGATAAGAGGATGTGTCAGCAGTTCATTTTCAAGCGAGCCGAAGAAAAGAGCTGTGTTTTTCCGGGTTGTTGGATGAGTTCCCCCGTAGAGAAACGCGCTGTTAAAGAGAATGTTAAAGAGTCGAGCCAGCCCGTTGGCCTGTTTCTGATCCAGCTTCTGCTTTGAGGTATCATTCATGCGCTTTCCCCTGTAATAATGATACATAGTCAAGAAGATCGTTTTTAAATTGAGCACAGCTCTGATATCTGAATTCCAGATTTCCGGCAACGGCTCTCAGCAGTATCTTCTCCAACTTATTATCAATTAAAGAACAGGCCTCAGATGGACTGCATTTGAATAGAGAATCGGGATCTGAGGCTTTAAGATTGAGCAATTCATCCATGGATGGTGTCTTTACAGGAATTTTTCCGGCAAGTGCTTCATAAAGTACCATTCCAGCCGAATAGATATCTGAACGGCAGTCTGTCTGGATCCCTGAAATCTGTTCCGGAGACATGTAAAGCGGTGTACCGAAAACATATCTGGATTGCTGGTTTGATGAGAACTCTGTCCGGGCTATTCCAAAATCAACAATAATTACTCTTCCGCTGCGCTCTTCAATGATTATGTTTGCAGGCTTTATGTCCTGATGAATGACATTCTCTTTATGGGCATAATCAAGCCCGTCGAGAATCTGTACCATCATATCAATTGTCTTATGCACCGGGATAACCCTGCGGGAGGGTAGAGGATGAAGCTGATGACGCCGGATCATTGAGCGGAGATTTTCTCCCCCAACAAGCTGCATCATTATATAAAGCACCTCATCGGTTTCGCCCATATCAAAAACAGGTACAATATTTGGATGATTCAGGACCGCTACAGTTTCTGCTTCATCACGAAACAGAACTCTCATGTTATCGAGGTTTGAACAGGTCTTGGGGAAAATTTTCAAAGCGACTTTCCTCTTCAGCGATTTCTGAAATGCGACATAAACCGCCCCCATTGAGCCGCGTCCAAGAAGTTCCATCAGAGTGACATTGGCAATCTCTTTGCCTAAAAAGCTGTCAGGATCAAAAGAAACTTTAAATTCGCTGAATTCCTGCATAGGTTCCTCAGAAATGTGTTCCTTTTAAAAATAGCTCTCTGCAGAAAAAATCTTCAACATTCACCAGAACTTTACCGGGACTTATCAAAAGAGAGGCATGATTTTTGCCCTGTTGAAGATGAGGGGGAATCAAATGGGAAGACAGTCTCTTGATGGCAAAACGGCTCTTATTACCGGCTCAGCGGTCCGCATTGGGCGTGAGATTGCATTATCACTTGCTCAAAGGGGTGTAAATGTAATCATACATTACAATCGTTCAGCAGAGCACGCAGGTGAGCTGGCTTTTGAACTTAAGAGAACAGGTGTAAAGTCCTGGACTGTACAGGCTGACCTGTCAAGCCCTGATTCATTTCAAACACTTATAAAAGATAGCCTCGACTACTCAGGCTCACTTGACATTATGGTAAACAATGCCTCTATTTTCACTAAATCAACTGTTGAAGACCTCACTCTTGAAGATCTCATTAAAAATATCGAAATTAATGCCTGGGCCCCCTTTTCACTCAGCCGCTCATATGCCCGCGAGATAAAACAGGGTTGCATAATAAATCTTCTGGACCAGCGCGTTTTCAGTTTCGACATGGATCATACCGGCTATATTCTAAGCAAGCATGTGCTCAGCGCCCTAACAAAAATCACCGCACTGGCCTACGCTCCACATATCAGGGTAAATGGAATCGCACCCGGGCTTATACTCCCCCCGCCGGGTGAATCAATCTCATACCTTAAAAACCGCAGCAGAACCGTTCCTCTTAACAGGTACGGAGATCCCTCAGATATTGGGGAAACTGCAGTATTTCTTGCCTCTAATGAATATATCACGGGGGAAATCATAAATATCGATGGTGGAAGACACTTAAGAGAGAACTATTTACCTCAGCAGCAGAACACATAGCGGCCGCCCGAATTCCCTTCTTAATCCACAACATTTCCCTTAACCCTTGTACTTGTCGCGACGGCAGTATACAATTAAAGTAATGAGCTATTCAGGTAGTGGGTTCAAGCCTGAGAAAATCAGGTAATGCCTGAACAGAAATAAGTGATGACACTCAGCCGGAGTCTGCCACACTTTAAAAACAGGGCAGATTCTCCCCGGAAGGATTAAAAGATGCAGATTCAATTTTGCGGCGGAGCTCAGACAGTGACAGGGTCACAAATTCTTCTATCGGTGAATGGAAAGAAGATCCTTATTGAATGTGGATTGTTCCAGGGGCGAAGAGAGGAAAGCTATGCGAAAAACCAGAGTTTTCTGTTCAATCCGGCTGAAATCAATTCAGTTATTCTGAGCCATGCACATATTGATCACAGCGGAAATCTTCCAAATCTGGTTAAGAGTGGTTTCAAGGGCTCGATTTATGCGACACCCGCCACAATTGATCTATGCAAAATAATGCTCAAAGATTCTGCTTTTCTTCAGGAAAAAGACCTGGAATGGGTGAACAAAATCAAAAGGCGCGGTCATCAGGCAGAGATTCAACCTCTTTACAGAATCCAGGATGTGGAAGCTACCATGGATTTATTTGTAGGTATCGATTACGATCGTACTTTCACTATCGGCCCGGGAATAGAGGTAATGTTTCGTGATGCCGGGCATATACTGGGCTCAGCCGGTATTCACCTTGAGATCACCGAAGGCAGCAAAACATACAAAATCGGATTTACAGGAGATATCGGCCGACCGGGAATGCCGCTTATTCATGATCCTAACGTGCTGCGGGACCTCGATATTCTGATCATGGAATCCACTTACGGAAACAGGTTGCATGGGAATTCCGACAACATCGAAGAAGAACTTGCCAAAGCAGTATGTGAAACCGCCTCGGCAGGCGGTAAAATTATAATTCCCTCTTTTGCGGTCGGGCGCACGCAGCATCTTGTTTACGTTTTACACAAACTCTTTGACCAGAACCGAATCCCGGATATGCCGATTTATGTTGACAGCCCTCTTGCCTGCAAAGCCACAGAGGTCTTCCGGAATTATCCCGGTTACCTTGACAGAGAAACGAACCGGGTATTCCTTACCGACAATGAAGATCCATTCGGGTTCCAGAGACTATCTTATGTCAATGATGTAGAGGAGTCAAAAAAGCTCAACCATATGACCTTCCCGCACGTCATAATATCGGGTTCCGGGATGGCAGAAGGGGGGCGAATACTGCACCATCTCCGAAACAATGTGCACAACCCCAAAAACCTGGTGCTGTTTGTAGGGTATGCGGCTAAAGAAACACTGGCACGCAAAATCATAGATGGCCAGAGGGTTGTAAAAATTTTCGGGGAAGAGCATACTGTCAAATGCAAGACAAAAATCATGGATGCATTCAGTGCACATGCCGACAGGCGAAACCTGCTTGATTATGTCGGGCTTAACTCTCCAAGCAGGCTCGAACATATTTTCCTTGTACATGGTGAACCGGATCAGTCGCTGCCGTTAAGAGATGGACTCAGAAGCAAAGGGTTCAGAAATGTGCACTACCCTGCTCAGGGAGAAATTTTCAGGTACAATACAGGTGAAAGTTGAATTCTGATAAACGCGTTTCTGTTGTTTGTGCAA
>CAYLVN010000067.1:0-868 GCA_964387115.1 uncultured Fibrobacter sp. | reverse complement strand
TCGAAAAGGATGGAAAGATCCTGGTTGCACAAAGGAACAGGAATCAAACCAATGCCGGTTTATGGGAATTCCCGGGAGGTAAAGTAGATCCGACGGAACAGCCCGCAGAGGCTCTATCCAGAGAAATCAAAGAGGAGCTGGGTGCAGGTATCTCTGTCACTTCAAAGCTCAGTGCGGTTCAGTACGATTACAGCTGGATCTCCATAGAGCTTATTCCGTTTGTCTGCAAGATTTCATCGGGAATCATTACTCCGATTGAACATTCTCAGGTACGCTTTGTAACCATTCAGGAATCAATAAATCTTGAGTGGGCACCGGCTGACATACCGGTGTTAAAAGAATATATCCGGTATTGTAAGAAGGATGCTGATTAATTGAATTAAGAATTATCGATTACGAATACCAGGGCGTTGCCCTTCGCTGGATTAGTTCTGCCTTTCAGGCTGGTAAGAAACTTTTTGAACGCCTCTTAATAGTATGCACTATAAATATTCAATTTTCCTCGAAAAACAACCATTTCAGATGCTTTCTATTGTGAAACGGTTAATTACTCTTTACTCTTAATTCTTAATTCTTAGTTCTTAGTTCTTGATTTTCGATTTTCGACTTGTGACTTGCGACTTGTGACTAAAAACACCTTCCTACTATTGCAGCCGCCTCTTTACAATCCGCATCTTTGATCCAGTGTACTTCTATGCCCCGCCTCTCCATTCCACGGAACCATGTTTCCTGACGTTTAGCCAACTGATGAATGCTGTGCTTAAGGTCCTCAACCATTTTCCCATACGAGACATCTCCATCGATATACCGGGCAATATGTCCGTATTCCATTCCAAACAACGAAAACCTTTTCCTGTCTATGCCCGAT
>CAYLVN010000066.1:0-11441 GCA_964387115.1 uncultured Fibrobacter sp. | reverse complement strand
ATCGTGAAAGTGGGTGACAAACTGGGATGGGATTTTGCGGGCCTGGGATTCACTTTGACAATGAACAGCGGGTGCCCTGAAGCCGTTTCAATGGATTTACGAGAGTACACAAAAATTCAGTTTAAAATGAAAGGTACTCTTTCAGGCGGCAGGCTTATCATGAATCTGCCTTTTACAGAAAAATGCATGGATATGAATACACCAGTTTCACTCACTGAGTGGGCAGATTATGAGGCTAATCTGACTGGAAAACTGAAACCCGACTGGACGACTGTTACTTTAGATCTCAGGAAAGATTTCCACCAGCCCAAGTGGGCAAAACAGAATGCTATAATTCAAATAGATAAGGTCCTCCAGAATGCTAAGCATATGAATCTGCATTTCTCCAGCCCTGATGGAGACTCGATTGAAGTCTGGATAGATGAAATTGAGTTTGTAAAGTAATGATAGTCAAAAGCAAAGATGGTTTTAAACTCAGGCGTAAAGGGCGAAAAGTGAAGAGGTAAAACACAAAAGATATCAGTGCCGGAATGAGGAGTAAATGATTATCATTAGTATCCGGTTATATTTACTATGAACCAATTATGCAGAGCCCCGGCCATCAGAGCGGAAAAATAAATGTAAGATTCAGGACCGTACCTTGTAAGAGTAATGCTTCGGTTTCGCTGTATCCTGCCTCATTAATAAAAAAACTACAGCTCATAATTCAGTCTTCCTGTGAGAGGATCCTGACCGTAGTGTTCACAGAGTGCGGCAAGGATCTCAACGTGTGTCACCGCAAGGTTCATCACCGTATCGTTACCCCCATAATAGATGTAGATAATACCGTCTCCTTTATCCAGAGCGCCGCAGGTGAATACCACCTGTGGAACGTGAGTGTACTGGGATTCAGGAATTCTGCAGTCTGCCCTGGTGGGGAACAGAACCGGGATACTGGACATCTTCACTTTTCTGGGATTCACAAGATCGTGCAATGCGACACCCAGCACATAAGGGTTGCCGGTCATGGTAGATCGAACACCGTGAAAGAGACTGAGCCACCCATGGGAGGTCTTTACAGGAGGAGCACCGGGTCCGATTTTGTCGGAAAATGCGCTTGGGCCTCCGCCGGTCAGCATGACTGGTTCCGGATCAATTTCCCAGTGTCCTTTAATCCAGTCTTCCGATGAACCGGTTTTAATCTGGGTGAAGGTACCCCCCAGATCACCTTCGGTGATATCGTTGGGCCGGAATAAGCCCACATAGCGATTTTCTATCTTTTCCGGAAAAATAACTACATTACGCATCTCTTTTTCTAACATTGGACCATGGCGCTCGAAGCTGACAAAGTCTTCTGTAGTAGCGAGGCATACTCTGACCCGGTTTTTTATTTCTGCATGGTAGGCGCTGTAGGTGATTGCATACTTCCCATCGATAAAGATCACCCGTGGATCTTCTACCCCGCCGGCTTCCGTTTTGATCTGTTTTTTTATGTCTACATCCGGAGCGAAGAGATCTTTTTCTGAAGCCGGGAGAAGTACCGGCTTCGGTTCGATTCTCCAGGACCTCACTCCATCGGCGCTTCTTGCCAGGCCTATAACACTCTTACCGCATCGCAGGTGTGACCTGAAGAGCATGATCGTTTCATCTTTGAACGAGACGACTCCGGCATTATGGACTGTAATTACCTGAAGAGCCGGATCGTTCCAGACCTCATTTATCTCCGCGGGGGTAAGGATAGGATTTTGTGGATACCGGAAAACAGGCGAAAAGAGACTTACTTCTCCAGAAATTTGATCATTGAATCCAACTTTTCTGACCGGCAGATTATTTATGTTCATCGTTTTTGACTTTTTTTGGGGTTTTAAGCTATCGATCCCTCAAGAGGGATAAGTGCAACTCGACAAAATCCGGGTGCATCAGTTAGATAATATCAAAGGTGGGTCCAATGTAGTAATTACATCAATATGATCTGGTGCTTTGTGAACGGCTGTCAAAAAAAATTGTATATTCTGATCAACAGATTCAAAACCTTCATAGAGAGAATCAACAATGCCCCAGGTCAGCAGAAGAGTTACCCATTTTACAGAATCGGTTATCCGTCGGATGACCCGTATCGCAAATTCGTTTAATGCAATAAACCTTTCGCAGGGGTTTCCGGATTTTGCCCCTCCTGGTGAAATTGTCGATGCTCTTCACAAGGCAGCAGACAGCGACCATCACCAGTACGCGGTCACCTGGGGCGCCCCTCGATTCAGGGAGGCGCTGGCACAAAAGGTATCCCGCTTCATGGGTCTGCCGATCGAGGCGGATTCCAACATAGTAGTGACGTGTGGAAGCACCGAGGCGATGATCGCCGCCATGCTTGCTGTTTGTAATCCTGGCGATAAGGTGATAGTGTTTTCACCGTTTTATGAAAACTATGGTGCAGATGCGATCTTAAGCGGTGCGGAACCGATTTATGTTCCACTTCACCCTCCTGAATTCTCATTTGACCCTCAAGAGCTCAGACGTGCCTTCGAGCAGAAGCCGAAGGCTCTTATCCTTTGTAATCCATCCAACCCTTCAGGGAAGGTTTTCTCACGAAGCGAACTGGAAATCATTGCCTCTCTGGCAGAAGAGTTTGATACGTTTGTGATAACCGATGAGGTTTACGAGCACATAGTGTATGAGCCTGCCCGGCACATCTATTTCGCATCTTTGCCCGGGATGTTTGAGCGCACGATTTCCTGCAGCTCGCTTTCAAAGACATATTCAATCACTGGGTGGCGTCTGGGATATGTGATCGGATCTCCTGCTGTTATTGACGCAATACGAAAGGTGCATGATTTTCTGACTGTCGGGGCCGCCGCACCGCTTCAGGAGGCCGCAGTAAGTGCGCTGAATTTTCCGGACAGCTACTATAAGGAGCTCCTTTCAATATATACCCGCAAGCGCGATGTTTTCCTTGGTGCCCTGGAGAGTGCCGGTCTGAAATTTTCAAAGCCTCAGGGGGCATACTATGTCCTGGTAGACATATCAGAATTCGGCTGTGGCGATGATAACTATTTCTGCGAGTGGATGGCACAGAATGCCGGTGTTGCTGCGGTCCCGGGGTCCAGCTTTTTCAGGGAACCTGTAAAGAATTATATAAGGCTGCATTTTGCCAAAAAAGAGGAGACTCTTTTGAGGGCGGGTGAAAGGTTACAGATGCTGAGGGGAATCTGGAAGAGTAAAGGCAAATGAGATATACCTGTTTAGAGGAGAATGCTTGAAAATGAAACTCAGGATTTTTCTGTTCACTGTTTTGTTGATCGCTGTTTTTTCTGGATGCAATAACCCTGTTGACCCGGACAAAACTGCTCCGCAGATAAACCTGTCTCTAACTCACGATTCCTTATATGTCGGCCAGTCGTGGGAGGGAGTAACATATCTGGCCCTGGATGACGCAGACGGTGATTTGACAAATCAGGTAACGGCTTCAGGGCAGGTAGACTCGTCCTCTCCGGGTACATACATTATTAGCTATTCCGTTTCTGACAAGGCCGGCAATTCACAGTCCAGTGCATGTACAGTTGTGGTAGACATAGCTCCTGGTCTCTTCGCTCATTATGATTTTAACGGCAGTGCTGATGACAGGAGTGGTAATTCATACGATCTGAACGTATTCGGGGCCACATTGACAGAAGATCGCAATGGCCGGGTGAAGAGTGCTTACAATTTCGATGGAACCGGTTACATGGTCAGGGACAGTGTATCATTTCCTTTGGGGAAAAGTGCCAAAACCATAACCGGATGGTTCAGGTCGTCGGACAGGTCTGTTTACCAGGCTCTTTTTGGTCTGGGTATTGCACGGGAACAGAAGAATTTCCAGACGGCAATGGGTCCTGATGGAACTGATATGGTAATGAGAGTGAACGGATGGTCACTTGACTGGCTCACCTCACTGTCTGCTCAGGACTACTTTGACAACACCTGGCACCATTGCGCTGTCACCTATGATGGAACCGTAACTTCTATCTATATGGATGGAGAAAAGATGGAGGAAACAAGCGGTTATTCCTATATCAGTGATTCGTCTTTCATGCGTATTGCTGTGGGCATAGAGATAGACCTTGACGGCTGGAACTTCAGGGGTGATCTGGATGATGTACGTATCTACAGCTGCGCACTCACCGATTTACAAATAAAGGCTCTGTATAAGCTTGACGAAAAATAGCCGTGGTAAGATAAAGGCCGCTGCCGGTATTATCTGAATGTATTATGGTATATTTCCTCCTGTCCTTATTATCATACCGGATTGATATCATGGTGTCTGCGCCAATACCACAACAGCTTGACGCGGACAACACGGTATCTGCTACGTATAAACCGGGTTTCTGAAGAAAAAGAGCAGTTTGTAACCTCGAGCCAGGGCTCAATTTTTCTATTCCGATGTATTCATAAAGAATACGAAAGCTGACCCTGGAGTATTCCCTTTTACACATAAAATGCTTATATTAAAGGTATATGCTTTACTTAGTAAAGGAGGACATATGCCTGCAAAGAGAGTTCTGATAGCGATTCTGTTTCTGGTAACTCAGACAGTTCTGGCACAAAGTGTTCTGACCGGAACAGTAGTCGACAAGGAAAACAATCCGGTCTCCGGTGCTTCAGTACTGCTTCAGCAGGTAAATCAGAAGGTCACTACAGACCTTAATGGAAAGTTCTCATTTACAACATCGGGAATTAGAACAGATGGAAAATTAACTGCTTACAACGGAGAAATTTACTATCGTGACCGTATTCTTTTCCTGCAAAACGCTGAGCTTCAGAAAGTAAGCCTTGAGATTTTCAATCTCAGCGGTCAGAGAATCTCTATGCTGTTTGATGGTGTGCTTGAGCCCGGACTTCACAGGTTCAGAATTGCAAAGGATATTACAAACCAGACAGTCCTTTTTCGATGGAAAACCGCACATGCGGCTTACGTTTACAAAATAACAACAGCGGGAAATGCAGTGCTGCAGTGGTCTTCGGGAAAACCCTCATTAAAAAAGAGGGCTTCTGCACCGGTGGTTGATCAGCTGGTAATAACGCACAAGGATTACGAGGATGTTACGGTTCCTGTGGCAACTTACGATGATGAAATCAGAGTAGAGATGAATCGTCGTAAACTCAGCCTTGATTATTTGAATCTGTTCCGTCTCAAAGATACCTTGTGGAACAGCGCTCATGAGCTTATCCTCTCACTGGATTCCATTGCCGATCACAGGTGCTGCTGCCAGTGCCTTTGTGCGTGGGAAGGCTTTGAAGATTTTTTCTTCACATTGACATCCGGCGGACAGAAACGTCAGATTCATTTCATTTATAATGATTCTTTGGACATTGAGGCATTGGGCTACAGACTGGTAATAAAAGATTTCAGTCCGGCCTGTCCGGGAGATCGGGAATCGGGATATGCGGGTTATACTGTTCAGATCGGACTTACACCTGTTGACAACCCGCGTACATTCCTTTTTCTGGATCAAAGGGAAGAAGTTGACATGCAGAGAGCCTCCGGAACTGAATGTGGAGTACTGTGTATCGATTTTCCCACTTACAGCTACGAAGCGGAGAAAAGGCTGCTCAGGGGTATAGTCCCGCAATTAAACGATTCGGTACAGATAATCTTTGGAAGTGGAACGTATATGACTTCGGGTGGTCTGGGATCAGGGGCGGCAAGTGTGCTTTACAGTGTGAAATCGATACCATGGAATAACCAGAAGATCGCTGTCAACAAATTTGAAAAAGACGGCAGTGTAGAGATTATGTACAGAGGTGAGACCTTTGTGCTATCGACAGGGGACAGAAAAGCCTTTGAAACCGTGGAGCTGGATACTTCCGGAAATTGTGTTATCCAGATAACCACAAAGGACACTCTGGTAAGCCATGGATTTCTTTACCCCTGGCAGATATCTCCAGACCGTTTCAGGTGAGGTGCTGGAACCCTTATCGTAAATAAAGAACTGCTGTTCTGTTCTGTTTCCTGCCTGATATGGAAAAATATCCCTTTTTTCCGTCTCAGGCATATATAACCCCTGATTTATGCACCCGGGAGAGGGCGATTGCACCTGTCCCGGGTGCATAGAGGCTTCCACATATCGCAGATTTTCCACCATGTGTGGTGTATCTGCGATTTTTATCAACTCTTTTCATTTCAACATCTTACGGGTTTTTATTCTCCTCAGCCGCGACTCTCAGTATAAAGAGGGATTTCTTCACGCGTAACCGCGAATTATCTTAAGGGTACCTTTAAATATTCAGTTTTCAAGTGAGGCTCCAGCGGGTGTGGAATTCGCAGGATAGCCGCAGCGGAATATGAATTTTCAGAGGTACCCTTAAATTAGTCCTAAAAGGGTATTCCGGGAAACAGATGCAGCCTGGCATGAGTGATTCCGGGATCTATCTTTAAACTTGCTGGTGCCGTTTGGTTTCTGGGCGTGCGGATTTTGCTGACTTCTCAGAATAAGCGGTTAAATAAAAATTTTTTGCTGTTTTTTCACTGACCTGAGGAAGCTAATGAGACCGTTTTCATTAATACTGATTCTTGCCCTGCAGGTGTGTGCCGCAAGCGTACTTAAGAAAGATTCGATTTACCTGATAACCCCGTTTTTCTGTGATAATGAGGAAGTCTATGGTAATACTCTCGAATCGATATTTATCACATCCTTTCCTGGCAGAATGAAACTGAATACTGTCAGCCTTTCCGGAGACACATCTTTTCTCTCTTTTTACAGGCGCAACACAGAATTTTCCAGCAGTGATTTTGCCGGGTACCTCGATAAGGGTATACGCTACGTGATGATAGTCAGTTACAGGAACCGTCTGCTTTACGATGATCAGAAAGAAGTGCCTGTTTCTCTTAAAAAAATTCTGAATTTTGATACCGGTCATGAGATGGAAACAATTGAGCTTCCGGCGGTTGCGGGGAAAGAGTTTGTTTTGAAGACAATCGTGAGCTGCAGCGTATTCGATCTTTCTACTGTCAAGAAGGTCGGTGTATTCCAGGCGCAGGTTGCCAATAAGAATGTAAAAGTTGAAAAGATGAAGCAGGCAATATATGGAAATTTCCGCAAAGTGGTAAATCATCTTAAGATAGAATTCCGGAAAAAACGGAACTGGATTGGTTTTTTGCCGGTGGAATAGTTTTCTGCCCTGTTTCTTATTCTCCCCATCTGCGACTTTCAGGTTTAGCCCTTTCTTCCACAAGGTCTAAACGCACTTTGTCCCTTCCTGATGCATAAGTCTGTTATTAACTTCCTTGAACAATAGTCGCCAGTCTTGACCGCATTAATATGCGATACTTTCAATTTTTGCATCAATGGTTTATTTTATATCTATGGATCCTTCATTACTTCTACCGACGGCATCAATTGATGAGGCAGCTCAGGTTTTTATCCGCAAGATGCAGGAGGTTAACCCCAAGGTCCAGACAGAGCTGATCGAAAAAGCCTTTCGTTTTTCCTGGGAAGCGCACAAAAACCAGGTGCGTAAATCCGGTGAACCCTACCTGGCTCATCCTGTTGCAGTTTCGCAGATCCTTGCTGAGCAGCGGCTTGATTCGATCACCATAGCCGCAGGTCTTCTGCATGATGTTCTGGAAGACACACAGATCGGGCGAGATGCTATTTCTCAGCAGTTTGGCGAGGAAGTGGCGCTTCTTGTTGACGGTGTCACAAAAATAAGAAAAATACAGATGAAGTCCTCCCAGGAGAGGCAGGCAGAGACCTACCGCAAGATGCTCCTTTCCATGTCAAAGGATCTCAGGGTCATAATAATCAAGTTTGCCGACCGCCTTCACAACCTGCGTACGCTGAAATATCTGGAACCGGAACGGATAAAGGCTATTGCCTCTGAGACTATTGATATCTATGCGCCTCTTGCGCACAGGTTTGGCATGGGCAGAATCAAATGGGAGCTGGAGGATCTTGCCTTTAAACATCTATACTGGGATGAGTACAAAGATATAGTTGCCAAGGTAGTCGCCAGCCGCAGTGAGCGTGAGACAATAATCGACAGCTTTGTAATGCCGCTTCGCCGTCGTCTGGACCATGAGAAGATCGAGTGCACGATAGTGGGGCGTCCAAAGCATTTCTACAGCATCTACCGCAAGATGGTAGAGCGAAATAAGTCTTTTGAGGAGATCTATGATCTTCTGGCGATCCGTGTAATTGTGAATACGATAGCTGACTGCTATCATGTTCTTGGCATTATACATTCGATCTGGACTCCTTTACAGGACCGTTTTAAAGACTATATCAGCACTCCAAAGTCAAACGGGTATCAATCTCTTCACACCACAATTTTTGGTGAAAAGGGCAGCATTGTTGAGATGCAGATCAGGACCTGGGAGATGAACCAGGTGGCCGAGGATGGAATAGCGGCGCACTGGCTTTATAAGACCGGTGAGAAGGAGATGACCAAGGATGACCGGGCGCTTGCCTGGTTGAAGAATCTTATCGAGTGGCAAAAGGATCTGACAGACTCAACTGAATTTTTTGAGTTTTTTAAAATCGATCTTTTCCATGCAGAGATTTTTATTTTCACACCTAAAGGTGATCTGATCTCTCTTCCCAAAGGAGCAACGGTTCTTGATTTTGCCTTTGCTGTTCACACTCATCTCGGGCTTCACTGTATCGGGGCTAAAGTTGATGGAAAAATTGAGCCCATAAACATGGTGCTCAGGAGCGGCAGTAGTGTAGAGATTCTGCACGTCGCCTCTAAAAAACCATCAATTGACTGGTTAAGGGAGGTGAAGACCCCAAAGGCAAGGAGCGCAATCCGGAGATGGCTTAAAAACACAGGCCGGCAGGAGAGTATAGAACTTGGTAAAAAGATTGTCCAGGCATCTTACAAGCGCCTGCATGCAAGCACCTCTTTTAACGATCATATTGCCGGACTTCTCCAGTTTCTTGGTCTCAGCAATATCGACCGTCTTTATGAACTGGTGGGTAGTGGAGAGCTTCCGGTCAGCAGGGTAATGCAGTTTTTCCAGGCCAGGAAGATAAAAAAGGCTCCGTCCAATATGGTTACCCGGCTTGTTGACACCTTTACCGGTCGCGGCAGTCATGGGATATTGGTGGGGGGTAATGAGGATCTGATGGTTCGGTTTGCAAAATGCTGCAACCCCATTCCGGGGGATCCGATCATCGGTTTTGTTACCCGGGGGAGGGGAATATCGGTTCACAGGACAGACTGCAGCAATGCTGAGATCTTTTCGACCGACCAGGAACGCAAAATCGAAGTTTCGTGGGATGATGGTCAGCAGAAACGCTATAATGTTATTCTGGAGATTGATGCCAGTGATCGTCCAGGGCTTCTGAATGAAATCAGTCAGGTGTTTTCCGATTTCGGGGCTAATGTGACTGCAGGGGCGATGAAGGTGGACAGTCAACTGGCACGCAGCACATTCACCATAGAGATACGCAACCGTAACCAGCTTAAACAGATTTTCAGGCAGTTGCAGAAAATCAAGGGTGTTGAAAACATCTCTCGTGTAAAAGATTATATTAATTACCCTCAGGAGAATACCAGAGAGGGGGAATCATGAATCTGGATATCTGGGTTCCTGTTGCAGGGCTCGGTTCAGGATTACTGACGGGAATACTTTTTTATATTGCTTTTCGGCTCAAAACAAAACCCAAAGCAACTCCGGGTCAGTACAACACCAGTTTTGTCTTCTCAGGAAATCTCAAGCAGACAAGTCTTCTGGATGCCATACAGTTTCTGGAAATAGGCAGAAGAGAGGGAGTTCTTCATATATACTGTGGAAGGCGCAAAGGGTATCTTACCTTTAAATTGGGTCAGGTAGTAGATGCCTTTTACAGAAATGAAACCGGCAGGGAAGCGATTTTTCAGATGCTTGAGTTGCCGGAAGGTGATTTTTACTTTGAACCAAAATTGATCAGCCAGCCAAGATTGATGTCTGAATCGATGATGGATATAGCGTTTGAATGGGATGCGCGTAAAAACGGCGGATCACAGGAATAATCTCAGATCAGGTGAGGCTTTTTAAATGAGTGGAAAACTTAAGATTTTTTCTGGTAATGCAAACATTCCTCTGGCAAAAAACATATGTCATTTCGCAGGTGTTGAGCTTGGCAAATGTACAGTGACCAAATTCAGTAACGAGAACATTAAGATAAGAATTATGGAAAGTGTACGCGGTCAGGATGTCTTCCTCATTCAGCCATCCTGTTCTCCTGTAAACGAAGGAATAATGGAGCTGCTGATAATGCTTGATGCTGTGAAGCATGCCAGTGCAGGACGAATCACCGCAGTTGTTCCATACTTTCCCTATGCCCGTTCAGATAAAAAGGATGAGCCGAGAATTTCTATCACCGCCCGTCTTATGGCCGACCTGCTGGAGACTGCCGGTGCGGATCGTGTTATGACCATGAATCTGCACTCACCTCAGATTCAGGGCTTTTTCAGGATTCCTGTAGATCATCTTCTTGCCGGACGTCTTCTGTGCGATTATTTCCAGAAGTGCGGTACCGACAACTGCGTGGTTGTGGCTCCGGATGCAGGAAGTGCCAAGAGAGCCGGAAGTTATGCCATCAAAATGGGTCTGCCGCTGGCGATTCTTGACAAGCGCCGTTCAGATGACAGCGAATCACCCCAGGTTCACAATGTTATAGGTGAGGTGAAAGGGAAACGGGCTCTTATATTTGACGATGAGATTGCTTCCGGGGGCTCGATTCTGGAAGTTGTGAAGGCACTGGAATCTCTTGGTGTTGAAGAGATCCAGGCATGCTGTGTTCACGGTGTACTTTCCGGCAATGCTGTTGAACGAATCCGCGAATCATCGATTGCAAAGCTTGTGGTAACAGATACCGTATTTATTCCTGAGCATAAAAAATTCCCTCAACTGGTGGTTCTCTCTGTTGCGGAGATGTTTGCGAAAGCGATCATGTATACAAACAGAGGAGAATCTATAAGCGGTCTTTACGACAAATTCTGATGATAAAAATATCTATAGGGGCTGAGGAATCGGGCAGCAGACTTGATCGCGTTTTACGCAAGCGGTTGAAGCTTATGTCCCTTTCTGAAATTTATTCTCTGATACGTAAAGGCGGGGTCCGGCTCGGGGAGAAGAAAGCCAGGCAGGACTCACGTGTTCAGGAGGGAGATATTCTTGAAATAGCGGCAGATGAATCAGAGCTGACTGCTGTAAAGGGCCCCGACAATTCCCTCAGAAAAATTGTCAATACAGAATTCTTCAAACGTAACTTTAAAATCATCTATGAAGACCCCGATCTTCTTGCCTGCAACAAGCCCTCAGGACTTGTCGTGCATCCGGGAACAGGCCATCTTCACAGAGACACACTGATTGAGCTGGCCACTGGTTACCTTCTTGATAAGGGTTGTCTTAAAGAGGGTGAAGAACCCGCGCTTGTCCACCGCATCGACAGAGATACCTCAGGAGTGATCCTGATTGCAAAAAACAAGCGGACTGTCAGAAA